>CAZBUC010000202.1:0-4633 GCA_964494965.1 uncultured Maribrevibacterium sp. | reverse complement strand
ATGGGTTGCCAATTGTTATGATTTGCGAGTCCCTGTCGCAGATGATGATGGCGTGGTGGTTGTGCGTCGTGAAAATGCCGCGGAAGTGTTGGAATTGGCTCGTAAGCGCATGGCCAATGAAGAAGCAAAACGTGTGCGTATGGCCAACGGTGAATTGGGCTTGGATATTTATGAAATGCGCCCTCGCTTAGCAGAAAAAGGCTTGAAATATGTCTAAACAGGCAGGCGTTATAAAAAGTGCGCCCTGTATGTGGATGCGTGGTGGCACCTCAAAAGGAGCTTACTTCTTAGCCGAAGATTTACCGACGGATGTGGATGCGCGTGCGCAGTTTTTATTGCGCGTGATGGGATCGCCAGATGAGCGTCAAATCGATGGCATTGGTGGTGCCGATCCATTGGCTTCAAAAGTCGCTGTGGTGAAAAAGTCTGACCGTGATGACGCCGATGTGGATTACTTATTTCTGCAGGTCTTTGTGGATCAGGCCATTGTCACCGACGCACAAAACTGCGGCAATATTCTAGCGGGTATTGCGCCGTTCGCCATTGAGCGTGGCTTAGTGGCGGTTCAAGAGGGCGAAACGTCCGTACGTATCTTTATGGAAAACACGGGGCAAATCGCCGTAGCGCGTGTCGCGGTAAAAGACGGCGAAGTGCAATACGAAGGCGATGCTCGTATTGATGGTGTGCCTGGTTTCTCGGCCGCCGTGCCAATTGTGTTCCAAGATACCGCTGGATCAAGCTGTGGTGCCTTGTTACCAACGGGTAACGTAGTCGATGTGATTGATGGTGTGGAAGTCACCTGCATCGACAACGGTATGCCCGTGGTGATTATACGTGCTGCGGATATGGGCATTACGGGAACAGAATCCCGTGAAGCGCTTGAAGCCAATGACGCGTTGCGGGCTAAGCTCGAATCAATTCGCTTGCAAGTTGGTCCCATGATGAACTTAGGGGATGTGAAAGACAAATCCGTGCCTAAAATGACCATGGTAAGCGCAGCCACGAACGGTGGTGCCATCTCGACTCGTACATTTATTCCCCATCGTTGCCATGCTTCGATCGGTGTGTTGGGGGCGGTGAGTGTGGCGACCGCAGCCGTTCTGAAAGGCTCGCCAGCGAATGAAGTGGCGAATTATGAGCCTAGCACTCGCATGATCTTGGATGTTGAGCATCCGATTGGCGCGATGACGGTGATTTTAGATCAAGATGAAAACGGCGATGTGGGCTCAGCCGCGATTTTACGCACCGCGAGAAAATTGTTTGATGGGCAGGTATTTGCTCATAGTAATGGCCTCTAGCCTGCTCCTCCCCCTGCCAAGGGGGAGGCTGGGAGGGGGTGATTAAATATAACGAATAATAAAACAGGTATTTGAACATGATGGACAAAGATTATATTCCATTTCATCCAAACCCAAGCAAGCCAACATTTAAAGCGCCAGCGGGGGCGGTAGATGCCCACTGTCACGTTTTTGGTCCAGCGGATAAATTCCCCTACCATCCAAAACGTAAGTACACACCTTGCGACGCCTCCAAAGAGCAGTTGTTTGCCTTGCGTGATCACCTAGGTTTTTCGCGTAATGTGATTGTTCAGGCCTCTTGTCACAGTACGGATAATTCCGCCTTGATTGATGCGTTAGAGACGGCAGGGGATTTGGCTCGCGGTGTGGCGTTTGTTGATGATTCGATTACGCACGAAGATATCGAAAAAATGCACGCAGTAGGTGTCCGTGGTGTGCGTTTTAACTTTGTCAAACGTCTTGTAGACAGCACGCCAAAGGAGGTGTTTTTCTCGATTGCGGATAAGATTCGTCCTTTTGGCTGGCACATTGTTGTGTATTTTGAAGCGGCGGATCTAGAAGACTTGATTCCCTTTCTAAAAGAATTGAATACCACGATTGTGGTGGATCACATGGGCACACCGAATGTGGCCAATGGCGTAGATCATCCTGATTTCCAACGCTTTGTTCACTTTATGGCGGACAATGACAATGTATGGTGCAAGGTGAGTTGTCCTGAGCGTTTGACGCAACATGCGCCAGATTATTCGGATGCGTATCCTTTTGCTCGTACCTTGGTCGAGCAATTTTCGGATCGTGTCTTGTGGGGAACGGACTGGCCGCACCCTAACATGAAAGTAGAAGCGCCCAATGATGGACATCTTGTGGATGTGATTCCTCACATTGCGCCGACGCCTGAGTTACAGCAAGCCTTGTTGGTGGATAACCCTATGCGGCTTTACTGGTCATAGCTTTCCAGCTCAATGACGAATAAATACAACAAACAGAGGTGCGTTATGACGGTAAAAGATCCAACCCAGCCTATACCAGGAACCTATCTTTTTGATGGCAAAATGGCCAAAAAAGGCTACGGATTAAACAAAATGTGTTTCTCTTTCAATGAGCAAGCGGCTCGGGATGAGTTCAACCAAGACCCAGATGCTTACTGTGCGAAGTTCGGTTTAACCGACAGGCAGATCAAAGCCATTCATGAAAGAGACATTATTGGCTTGTTACAGGAAGGTGGCAGTATTTACTACGTGGCGAAGTTTGCGGGATTGTTAAAACTGAATATGCAGGACATTGGCGCGATTCAAACAGGCATGACAGTAGATGAATTCAAAGCCATGTTGGTTAGACGTGGTTCAGGAGAAGAATAATGGCGACTATTATCGGTGCAGTAACAACCTCACATATTCCAGCAATCGCTAATGCCATGGCGAATAAACTAGAAGAAACCCCGTATTGGAAGCCTTTTTTTGATGGCTATCCGCCTGTACGTAAATGGTTAAATGAAAAAAAACCGGACGTGATTGTATTGTTCTATAATGATCATGGCTTAGAGTTTTTTATCGATAAAAAACCGACGTTTGCCATTGGCGTAGCAGACGAATATCACAATTCAGACGAAGGTTGGGGGATTGCGACCATTCCGCCCGTGACTGGGGAATCGGAGCTGTCTTGGCATATTGCCAACAGCCTAGTGGAAGACGGTTTTGATATGACCATTTGCCAAGAAATGAAAGTGGACCACGGCTTGACCGTACCGCTGAGTTTAATGTGGCCGGGGAATGATTACGGACATGTTAAAGTCATCCCCGTTTGCATTAATTGCGAGCAGCACCCCATGCCACAACCCAAACGCTGTTATGCCTTAGGCCAAGCCATTGGTAAAGCGATTGAGTCTTTTGACTCTGACATGACGGTTGCTATCTTTGGGACTGGTGGGTTGTCTCATCAGTTGGATGGCGAAGCCGCTGGTACGCTTAACCGCAAATTTGACCTTGAATGCATGGATAAGCTGGTGGCGTGTCCAGAAGAATTAACTCAATACTCTAATTTAGATTTGGTTAAAATCGGTGGTGCCCAGACCGTAGAATTAAACATGTGGATCGCCATGCGCGGTGTGTTAAGGGGCAAGGTTACTGAGTTGCACCGCAATTATCATGCGCCTATTTCCAATACGGGAGCGGGGCTGTTATTGCTTGAACATGAGATGCCCAAATAACACTCTCCTTGAACAGCCCCATCTTTGGTGAAGAAAAGCCATACTGATTAGACAGTATGGCTTTTCTTATCGAGTGAAATATCACTCTTTAAAATTCTTCTGTGTCTATTTCTGCTTGTTGCGCTGCGGTATAGCGTGTGCCATGGACATTATGCTGATTAATCATCTCATCTAGCAGGCTGACTTGTTTGGCATCCAGCTTTAATTGCGCTGCTTCAAGATTGTCTTTCATATGATTAATCGAACGAGTACCCGGAATGGGGACAATATTTTTGTCTTTTGCGTTAAGCCAAGCCAATGCTAGCTGTGACGGCGTGCAGCCGATGTCTTTCGCAAGAGCAAAGTAATCGTTTAATAACGCTAAATTATTTGGGTAATGCTCGGCGTGAAAGCGCGGCATGTTGTTACGAATGTCTTTGGCTTCTAAATCCGCAACGTCTTTTAATGTGCCCGTTAAAAAGCCACGCGCTAAGGGACTGAAAGCAACAAAGGTAATGCCCAGTTTTTTACAAGTATCTAATACGGCGATTTCTGGGTTACGTGTCCATAAAGAATATTCGGACTGAATCGCGGTAATTGGGAATTCGTTGTGAGCACGGGTTAATGTCTCAGCAGATACTTCGGATAAACCAACGGCGCCTATTTTGCCTTCTTTCACTAACTCACCCAGAGTTCCTACGCTTTCTTCGATGGGCACATTGAAGTCTAAACGATGCAAATAATACAAATCGATATGGTCTGTTTGCAGGCGTTTTAAGCTGTCTTCACATTGCTTACGAATGTTTTCTGGTCGGCCGTTAATCGCTTTTTTGCCATCCACCATGGCCATGCCGCATTTGCTGGCAAGGAAAAACTCATCACGGCGATCTTTAAGGGCTTTACCGACCAAAAGTTCGTTATTGCCGCCGCCATAAAGCGTTGCGGTATCAAAATGGCGATAACCCATTTCAAAGGCGTGATGAAGGGCTTTTATGGCTTGTTCTTCTGCCACAGGTGAGCCATAGGCATGGGATAAATTCATGCAACCTAGGCCGATGTTTGGATGGGTTAAGTAAGCGTGTTTTGACATAACAATATCCTTAATAAAATAGGGAGCCGAAGCTCCCCATTTGAGTTTTGTTGAGTCACT
>CAZBUC010000201.1:0-4637 GCA_964494965.1 uncultured Maribrevibacterium sp. | reverse complement strand
AGCAGGAATCTGAGAAAACAAGGTAGACGCCCCACCTTGAACAAATAAAATCTCATAATCATCACTAATGTTGAGCAAACGGGTCAATCGAGCCTTGGCGGATGCCAAAATCGACATAAACTCCTCACTGCGATGACTCATTTCCATCACAGAAACACCAGCACCGTGCCAATCAAGCATTTCAGCTTGGGCTTTTTTCAACACCGCTTCAGGAAGCGCTGCTGGTCCAGAACAAAAATTATATACTCGGCTCATCCTGCTCGTTACCTCTAGTATTTTCAGGACCCATTCACAATAAAATCGACGCACCTAAGTGCGCCGATTCTTTTATTACTCTACAACTAGGTTACTCAGTATCTGTTTCATCAACGCCTGTTGATTTATCAAGACTTGGGGCAATCCCATCTGTTTCGGGATGATCCGTCGCAACTTGATTTACATCAGCGCCGTCTGCATCTAGATCTTCGTCGTTAACCGCATCTTCATCGTTTTCAACTACTCGCTCAATACCCACTAGATGCTCGTCATTGGTTAAACGAATCAAGGTCACCCCTTGTGTGTTTCGTCCTTGACATGACACTTCTGTCACACGAGTACGAACCAAGGTACCTTGATCGGTAATCAAAATAATTTCATCCGTTTCATCAACCTGAGCAGCACCAACAACAGGGCCGTTGCGTTCAGAAACTTGAATACCGATAACACCTTGACCACCACGACCATACACTGGGAAATCTTCTACCAAAGTACGCTTGCCATAACCATTTTCACAAGCCATCAAGACAGCAGAACCTTCCTGAGGAACGATAAGCGAAACAACCTTAGCGTCTCCACCCAAGCGAATACCACGAACACCCGCCGCAGTACGACCCATTGCACGAACATCGGATTCTTTAAAGCGGATTGTTTTGCCTGATGATGAAACCAACATAATATCGTTTTCACCGTTGGTAACAGACACACCAACCAGTTCATCCGTTTCATCTAAACTAAGCGCAATCAATCCCGTCGAGCGAGGGCGAGCAAAATGTTGCATCGCTGTCTTCTTAACTGTTCCGTTTGCCGTCGCCATAAAGATGTAGCTACTCGCTTCCACAATGGCGTCATCAGCAACGTCTTCTTCCGCCTCAGAATCTGTCTCAACCGCATCAACAACTGGTAAAGGCAATAGTGCGGAGATAGATTCACCGTCTCTCAAAGGCAACAGATTAACAATAGGACGTCCTTTCGCACCACGACTAGCGACTGGAATTTCGAACACGCGTAACCAGTAAACTTTACCAAAATTACTAAACAACATAATGGTGTCATGACTACTGGTCACTAATAGGTGATCTATGTGATCTTCGTCCTTCATGCTGGCTGAAGATTTGCCACGACCACCACGACGCTGAGCTTGATACTCTTCCAATGGCTGAGACTTGGCATACCCCGTATTCGAGATAGTCACCACCATAGGGGCTTCATCAATCAAATCAGCAATCGTCAAATCCTGACGAGAAGTCAGTATTTCGGTTCGGCGAGCATCGCCAAATGTATCACGAACTTCTTCTAACTCTTCGCGGATGACTTCCATCAAACGATCAGGGTTCGAAAGAATATTCAGCAATTCACCAATGGTTTCAATAAGTGCTTTGTACTCACCAAGCAACTTGTCATGCTCTAAACCAGTCAAACGGTGTAAACGTAAATCCAGAATCGCTTGTGCCTGATCTGGTGATAAATGATAAGCACCATTAACAAAACCATAGGCCGAATCCAGATCATCTGGACGACAGGCATCCGCACCAGCACGCTCCAACATAGCCATAACATTGCCAGGCTGCCACGATTCACCGACTAGTTTCTCTTTCGCCTCAGCCGAGGTAGGTGAAGTACGAATCAATTCAATGACACGGTCAATATTGGCAAGAGACACTGCCAAACCTTCAAGAATATGACCACGTTCACGCGCCTTACGAAGTTCAAAAATCGTACGACGAGTCACCACTTCACGGCGATGCTTAACAAAACACTCAAGAATTTGTTTCAGATTGAGCAGTTGTGGACGGCCATCAACCAAAGCCACCATGTTAATACCAAACACGGACTGCAACTGGGTTTGCGTAAAGATATTATTGACGACCACATCAGGATTTTCTCCACGACGCAGTTCAATAACGATACGCATACCGTCTTTATCAGACTCATCACGAAGCTCGCTGATGCCTTCTAATTTCTTTTCTTTTACCAATTCAGCAATTTTTTCAATGACTTTTGCTTTGTTTAGCTGATAAGGAATTTCTGTGAATACGATGGACTGGCGATTGCCTTTTTCCATGTCTTCAAAATGGTGCTTAGCACGCATATAGATGCGGCCACGACCGGTTTTATAAGCCTCAATGATGCCAGCACGACCATTGATAAAGGCACCTGTTGGAAAATCTGGCCCTGGAATGTGCTCGACAAGCTCATCAATCGTCACGTCTGCATTGTCAATAACAGCAAGACAGCCATCGATGATTTCACCCAAATTATGAGGAGGTATATTAGTCGCCATACCCACCGCAATACCCGCAGAACCGTTCACCAATAACCCAGGAACACGTGCAGGTAATACTTCCGGCATAAATTCCGTGCCATCATAGTTAGGCACAAAATCCACGGTTTCCTTTTCAAGATCCATCAGCAAGTGATGAGAAATCTTTGCCATTCTGATTTCGGTATAACGCATCGCAGCGGCACTGTCACCATCGACAGAACCAAAGTTACCCTGGCCATCAACCAAGGTGTAACGCATTGAGAAAGGCTGCGCCATACGAACAATCGTATCGTAAACAGCAGAATCACCATGTGGGTGATATTTACCGATAACATCACCGACGATACGCGCCGATTTTTTGTACGGTTTATTCCAATCGTTTTTAAGTTCATTCATCGCAAATAGAACACGTCGATGAACAGGTTTTAACCCATCTCGTACATCAGGTAACGCGCGACCCACGATTACGCTCATTGCATAATCAAGGTACGATCCCTTGAGTTCATCTTCGATACTGACGGGAATAATTTCTTTGGCTAATTCACCCATAGATACAATCGATCCTTATGCCTCGGAAGTCAGAAGTACTTCCTAATATCTTTTTATAAGCGCCGAATTATACCATAAGGAAATAAATAACACCTCAAGTGGTGGACCTTTTGTTCCGCCTTATTGCATTACCAACATAGTGACTTTCAACACAAGCGACACCTATCAGCAACGGATAATCGCTGCCGTAAAGCCCCCACAGCAAGTTTATTATTGGTACACCTCTAGGTTGACGTTATACTGTGAGTATAAAAGTGAAATTGAGTGTACTTTGCCGGCAAAAAACTTGTCAGATTACAGGCAGATTGCTGGATACAAAACACATCTAACTCATCCACAAACCATTCACTTGCGTACTATTAAATAACACGTTCAATACATCGAACCTTAAAGAACACAACGAAAAGTCAACTTTTATAACGGAATCAACCTCATGACAAACACAGAGAAACGTAACGTAGACTTAGATGAAGTAGCAAAATTCGAAGCGCTTGCGAGTCGTTGGTGGGACACAGAAAGTGAGTTCAAACCCTTACACGACATCAACCCACTTAGAACACAATATATCAACGAGCGCTCTGAAGGACTGCAAAACAAAAAAGTGATCGATATTGGTTGTGGTGGTGGAATCTTGTCTGAAGCCATGGCAAAGCTAGGCGCGCAAGTCAAAGGCATCGACATGGGTGAAGCACCTTTAGCGGTTGCAAAACTGCATCTTGGAGAATCTCAGCTGGACATTGATTACGAAAAAATCACCGCTGAAGAAATCTCTGAAAGAGAAGCAGGACAATACGACGTTGTGACCTGCCTTGAAATGCTAGAGCACGTCCCAGACCCTTCATCCGTTATCAACGCCTGTATGAAACTGGTAAAGCCTGGCGGCAACGTGTTTTTTTCGACCATAAACAGGAACCCAAAATCCTACCTGTTTGCGATTATTGGTGCGGAATACATTCTCAAAATGCTGCCAAAAGGAACCCATGATTACGCAAAATTTATTCAACCTTCTGAGCTGAATAACTTTGCAAGACAGGCAGGCTTAGAAGTCATCCATTTGACCGGCATGACCTACAACCCACTAACAAAAATCTACAAACTTAATCCTAAAGACGTTTCGGTAAACTATTTAATGCACACTCAAAAATCGACTACACCCTAAACATGTCGTAAGGAGCCAATATGTTTGACTATCAAGCCCCGAGCCAGTTACTAAATGGCAAGATCATTTTAGTAACGGGTGCTGGAGACGGCATAGGCAAAACCGCTGCAATCACCTACGCCAAGCATGGAGCAACGGTAATACTACTGGGTCGTACAATCAAAAAGCTCGAAGCGGTATATGACTACATTGAAAAACAACAGTATCCGCAAGCCGCCATAGTACCATTAAATCTTGACGGCGCTGTCGAACACGATTTTCAGGAACTGGCCAACACCATTGAAAGTGAATTTGGCCATCTTGATGGGATACTTCATAACGCCAGCATTTTGGGCGAGCGCTGTGACCTAGCCAGCTACGATCAGGCTTTATTCGAAAAGGTCATGAGGGTTAACGTAACAAGTCAGT
>CAZBUC010000200.1:0-4681 GCA_964494965.1 uncultured Maribrevibacterium sp. | reverse complement strand
GATTTGGCTTCGCGTGGCGAAGCATGGTGTTGTTTGGATTAGCATAAATAGGAAGACGTGTTTTGTCAGAAGAAATGAGTGAGTCGGTACGATCACCAGTATGGGGTATGTTTGCGAAGCAAGCCGCGTTTATTGCCGCCTTGTTGTTTTTGTTGTTTTTTGCGCTGGCGACTTACAGTTATCACCCAGATGATGCGGGTTGGTTTTATTCTGGCAGTGGCACTCCGATACAAAATTCCATGGGGCCGATCGGCGCTGTGATTGCCGATGTGACGTCGGGCTTTTTTGGTACCTTATTTTATACCTTACCGCCGTTGTTTTTCTGGGTGGCGGTGATTTTATGGCGCAACCCCCATTCTTTGTTACCCATTAATAATACCTTGTTGTGTACCATTGGCAGTATCTTGTATCTGTCGTTTGGCTCTGTGCTGTGTTTTTTACACACGGTAGGTGAGCCAACCTTGCCCTATGGTACCGGTGGCGTATTAGGCCATGGCCTTGGGGTAATCTTGTATGGCGTGATTGGCTATGACGGTGCCACCTTGGTGAGTTTGGCCTTGGTGCTTTTATCCGTGACCTTGCTGGCACAACTGCACTGGCTAAACCTAATGGACACCATAGGGGAAAAAACCTATCAAGGATTCGCGTATCTGCGTCACCAATGGCAACAGCGTCAAGAGTCGAAAGCCCAAAGAGACAGTGACGCTTTTCAATCTTTGAGTGCCGAAGCAATGAGCGATGCGCGTTTTACTGAAGACGAAGAGCCCGCCATAGTGCGTAAAAAACGCCAAATACACACTCGCCATTCTGCAGTAGAAGCCGTTGACTCTCCGGTAGAAACAGAAGACACGGCCGACGCGGATGATGCTGTGTCTAACGATACGACAAAAACCGGCCTGTTGGCGTGGATTGGTAAGCCATTTAAGGCATTCAAAACCAAGCAAGAGCCAGAGTACTCCTACGATGATGCCGAGAAAGAACCCGATTTTCTCATGGCAGACAAGCCTACATCCAGGTCGTCACAACGAGGTGATGCAGAGCCCGATTTTGGCGGTTTAGACAATTTATCACTAGACGACGATGGGGATATATTGGTCGGCGATACCTTATACATTGACGAACCATGGGTTGAATCTACCCCAGAGAAGCGTCCTTCGGCTAAGCCAGACAGCCTGTCTCGCCAAGAAGCCGATGCGCTCTTGTTTGGTGCTGGTCCAGAACCAAAGGCAGAATCTAAGCCAGAACTTAAGCCAGAGCCTAAACCAGAATCAAAAACCGTTCCGGAACCCAAGCCAGAACCGACACCAACGGCAAAGCCTGCCCCTGAGCCATTAATGGATGTGGTGGCGGCGCAGAAACCGGCGTTTCGTACTTTGTCAGAAGCCAAGCAATTGGACTCCCTCGGTGGGCCTTATGCCGATGAAGTAGAAAATAAACGCAAGGTTGAAACCTATTCCTTGCCTGATCGTTCGGTACTCACCAAACCCAAACCCAAGCAGGGCGGGTATTCAGAAGACGAGTTATTGGCCTTGTCGGATTTGCTAGAGCGCCGTTTACAAGATTTTGGTGTCAAAGCCGATGTGGTGGAAGTCAACCCAGGTCCTGTGATCACGCGCTTTGAAATTCAGCCAGCCCCTGGTGTAAAGGTGTCTCGTATTACCAATTTGGCGAAGGATTTGGCGCGTTCGTTAAGTGTCATGAGTGTGCGCGTGGTCGAGGTGATCGCGGGGAAATCGACCATTGGTATCGAGATTCCCAATCAGGTGCGGGATACCGTGTATTTTTCCGAAGTGATTAACTGCGACATGTATGATCGCGCGACGTCACCGCTTACCTTGTCCCTAGGGCACGATATTTCGGGTGAGCCTGTGGTGGTGGATCTTGCAAAGATGCCTCACGTGCTAGTGGCAGGTACCACAGGGTCGGGTAAGTCGGTGGGCGTGAATGCGATGATTTTGAGTATGTTACTCAAGTCTACGCCAGATGAAGTACGCATGATCATGGTGGACCCAAAAATGTTGGAGCTGTCGATTTACGAAGGCATCCCGCATTTGTTAACGCCCGTGATTACCGATATGAAAGACGCCGCCAATGGTTTGCGTTGGTCGGTGGACGAAATGGAGCGTCGTTACAAGCTGATGTCGAAGTTGGGCGTGCGTAACATTGCCGGCTACAACAAAAAAGTGCGTGATGCTATAGAGGCGGGTCAACCCATAGAAGACCCCTTATGGCAGCCAGAAATGGCGATGTTTTCTCAAGATGGTGTGGCGCGCACCGTGCCGCATCTTGAGCCCTTGCCGTATATCGTCATTGTGGTGGACGAGTTTGCCGACATGATGATGATAGTGGGCAAAAAAGTGGAAGAATTGATCGCGCGTATTGCGCAAAAGGCACGAGCGGCGGGCATACATTTGATTTTGGCAACCCAGCGCCCTTCCGTGGATGTGATTACCGGCTTGATTAAAGCCAATATTCCCACCCGAATGGCGTTTCAAGTGTCGTCTAAAATTGACTCCCGTACCATTCTTGACCAAGGTGGTGCGGATCAGCTGTTGGGCATGGGGGATATGTTGTATCTTCCAGCGGGTCTACCAACCCCTATCCGAGTTCATGGTGCCTTTGTGTCGGATGAAGAAGTGCACGCTGTGGTGGAAGAGTGGAAACTAAGGGGCGAGCCAAACTACATTAACGACGTGGTGGTGAACCCAGAAGATTTGATGTCGAATGACGACAGTGAAGACAAAGACGCCCTGTATGATGAAGCGGTAAAGATTGTCATAGAAACCCGTAAAGCGTCTATTTCGTCTATTCAGCGTCGCCTGAAAATAGGGTACAACAGAGCGGCTAACCTAGTCGAAGCCATGGAAGCCGCCGGTTTGGTTGGCCCTATGGGTACTAACGGCCAGCGCGATGTGCTGATTCCTGAATAAGTTTATTGAATTGGAGACTATCTTGTTGAATCAATACTGGGCAAAAAAATGTCTGACAAACTATGTGGCCGCTTTAGTGGCGTTGACTGCAATGGTTTTTTCGGTGGGTGCGCTGGCAGCAGACTCGCCGATAGAAGGCCTATTAGAAAGCAACCGCAATATTGAAGGCGAGTTTCGCCAAGTGACTTACGGCGAACAAGGCAAGCAGCTACAAGTCAGTGAAGGTGTTTTTCTGCTCGCCAGTCCGAGCCAATTTGTCTGGGACAGCGTGACGCCATTTGCTCAGCGCATTATTTCCGACGGTGAAACAATTACCGTGTGGGACGTGGATTTGGAACAAGCTACGCAGAAGCCCTTCGCGGGTGCTGTGGGCAATTCCCCTGCGGCGTTATTGGGGCGTCCTGCCATCGAGGTGTTGCCGCATTATACGGTGACCGAGTTGGGAGCTGAAAAATTCCGTTTAGCACCTAAGGGCGAGCAAGATTTGTTTCAGCATTTGACCTTGTCTTTTCGCAATGGGGTGATCAGTGCCATGAGTATTTTGGATGCGCTTGACCAAACCACAGTGATTGAATTTAACAATGTGGAAACGCACGATGGCGTTGCGAAAGAAAATTTCGTGGTTGATTTACCCGATTATGTGGATGTGATCATAGAAGGGCAGTAATGAAGGATTTGTTTTCGGATGCGCCCAGTTCCGCTTATCAGCCGCTGGCGGCCAAGATGCGACCGACCTGTCTCGATGACTACATTGGGCAGTCTCATTTGGTGGGGGCGGGTAAGCCGTTGCGCAGAATGGTGGAAACCGGGCATTGTCATTCGTTTATTTTATGGGGGCCGCCGGGGGTAGGGAAAACCACTTTCGCACAGCTGTTGTCCCACGCATTAGAGGCGCAATTTATTGAACTGTCGGCGGTGATGTCGGGGGTAAAAGACATTCGTGCCGCCGTCGATCAAGCCAAACAAATGCGCAGCATGAAGGGCACGCAAACGGTGCTGTTCGTTGACGAAGTGCATCGTTTTAATAAATCTCAGCAAGACGCCTTTTTGCCCTACATTGAAGACGGCACCTTTTTGTTTATTGGTGCCACCACGGAAAACCCCGCTTTTGAATTGAATTCAGCGCTCTTATCTAGGGCTCGTGTTTATCGTCTGACGACACCGACGGTGGATGACATTGAACTGGCGCTGAAGCGTGCGTTGCAGCAGGCTTTTATGTCTGATGAACGCCCCCGTTTGCAAATTAGCGACGAATTTTTATCCATCATGGCGCAAGCGGCCGATGGGGATATTCGTCGTGGCTTGAACTTCTTAGAAATTCTCTCTGATCTGGTTGAGCCTGGGGCTGAGGTCACACAGGCACAGTTGGAAGATGTCTTGGGGGGCAGTGTGCGTCGCTTTGATCGCCAAGGGGATGTGTTTTACGATCAAATTTCGGCTTTTCATAAATCGGTCCGCGGTTCGTCACCGGATGGTGCCTTGTATTGGATGGCGCGTATGCTCGACGGAGGTTGCGATCCTTTGTACATAGCACGTCGTTTGTTGGCGATTGCGTCCGAAGATATTGGCAATGCTGACCCCCGTGCACTACAAATTGGTTTGAACGCATGGGACGTGTTTGAGCGGGTGGGGCCAGGCGAAGGCAATCGCGCGATTGCGCAAGCCGCTGTGTACATGGCCTGTGCGCCGAAAAGCAATGCGGTCTACAAAGCCTTTAACCAAGCCATGGCGGACGTGGCAGATCAGCCCAG
>CAZBUC010000199.1:299-4689 GCA_964494965.1 uncultured Maribrevibacterium sp. | reverse complement strand
GCCCCAGCCAACACACAAGACAAAGCGTAAGGGAAGCCGACATGAAAGTGTATATTATCGACAACTACGATTCCTTCACTTACAACCTGTATCAGTTTATTGGTGAAGTATTAGAAACCGAAAAAAGCCGTGGTGAAATTGAGGCGTTTGAGGTGATTGTTAAGCGTAACGATGAAGTGACATTAGACGATATTCGTGCCGCTGCGCCAGATCGCATTATTATTTCTCCAGGGCCCGGTTCGCCAGACGACAAGGCGTATTTCGGTGTGTGTGCTGACGTGATTTTGGAGTTCGGCAAAACCATTCCATTGCTGGGCGTTTGCTTGGGGATGCAGGGCATTTGTCATGTATTTGGCGGTAAAGTAGTGAAAGCTCCCTTGCCAATGCATGGTAAAACCAGCCCGATTACTCACAACGGTGAAGGTATTTTTCATGACATTCCAGACCAACTAGAAGTCATGCGCTATCACTCGCTTATTGCCGAGGCAGAAAGCTTCCCAGATGTATTGGAAGTGACGGCCTCCGTTGGTGAATTAAAAGAAGCGGACTTCAAGAATATCGCGACGATTCATCAAGGCGGCAAGTTCGAACTCATGGGCGTTCGCCATAAAGAATACCCGATCCAAGGCATTCAATTTCACCCAGAATCCTTTGCAACAGAAGGCGGAAAAGACCTGATCAAAAACTTCTTGTTTCAGGTTTGATTTATTAGAAATTCAGTACCTTTGAAGTAATAGAAAAGCAGTGCTCATTGATGAGTGCTGTTTTTTTTGAATTGAAAATATAGCTTTAAGACTATAATTTATTAAAATGGCTAACTTATAAAAGTCGAGGTGAGTAATGGCTAGAACACTTGATAAATTAATTTCAGATCAGAAGCCTGAAATAGTAAAAAATGCCCGTAAAAAGGCGGATGACATGGTGCTTGGTATTCATCTCGCCCAGTTGCGTGAACGCATGCAAATCACTCAAGAGGATATGGCAAACACGCTAGGCGTGAAGCAGCCAACGATTGCTGGCATGGAACGCAAAGGCCGGGATGTCAAATTATCTACTTTGAAACGCTATGTTGAAGGCGCTGGTGGCAAATTAACCGTGGATGTTGAATTGCCAGATGGCAGCCATTATGGGTTTAATTTATAAGGCAGTGTAACTATAAAGGCTTATTTCTAGCACGAATTTTTGCTTTAAAATCTTCCATCTGAGCATTGGCTTCTTCGTTCGACACAAATACAGCAAGGCCGTTTTCCATATTCTCGAAAGCGGCGTTTATTTGCTGTGTTAACCAAGTATCGTGAGATATTGAGTCATCTCTCTTATCTGCTTCAAATCCCATTTTAGATGTCATTGTTTACTCCTCAATTTTTAATCCATTGCCAGCCACGACCAAGCCATTCGTAGAAGGCGCGTTGGCTTTTGTAGGCGGCGTTGGCGTCGATTTGCCAGTCGCTCTTTTCTGAGCCTAAGTATAGCGCGGGCGCTGGGATGATGTTGATGCCGGCTTGTTCGAAGAAGATAGACGCACGTTTTAGATGTGAGGCTTCAGTAACCAAGGCGGCGCGCTTGCCTTCTAAGTAAGGTTTCATGCTATTGGCTTCCTCTTCGGTGTCTTTGGCGAGGGGAAACGCTTTGATTTTGTCTGGTTTAACGCCTAATTCTATGGCGGCTCGGCGCATGATTTCGGCGTGCGGTTCGGTCATTTCACCCGAATAGCCAGACACAAATAATTGTGCGTTTGGGTTGGCTTTTAAAATGCGTAACCCTTCTTCGAGGCGGAATAGGGCACTGTTGCCTAGCTGCATAATTTCAGGTGTGTTACTGAGGTCTTTGTGCCCACTGCCAAGGACAATCACCACATCTACGGGTTGTTGAATATCAAATATGGGGAAGTCATGTTCGACCGTGGCGATGAGTTTATCCGCCACCGGGCTCCAGCTGGTCAAGCCTAATAAAAGTATGGCGCAGAATAGGAGTAGCTTGGCGAACTTCGGGCATTTTTTCATCAGTAAAAACGCGAGACACATGGCCACTAACGTCAGGGGTATGGGCATCAACATCATGCCGATGAATTTTTTTAAGTAGAACAGAATAAGGCTCATGATAGATCAGTAATGATGATAAAAGACGTTTTAGAATACCGCTTTATGGGTAAAATAGTCGCGTCTTTTACGTGGATTGTATGAAAATGATGACGCCTGAGATTTATATTAAGCGGCAGTGTAAAGCGGATACAGTAGAACGCGGGTCATTGATTCAGTCGCTGTGGAGCGGTTATGGCGAGGTGGTGCGTTATTCGTTAACGGGTCAAAAGGCACCATTGTCTGTGATTGCCAAGCATTGCTCGTTTCCTTTGGAGGTGCGTCATCCTAGGGGTTGGCATTCGGATCACAGTCATCTACGTAAGGTTCGCTCCTATGAAGTGGAACAAAATTGGTATCGACACTGGGCCTCTCGTTGCCATAGATCCGCTCGTATCGCGTTTTGTTATGGCGATTTTTATGATGAACATACAGGTCAACGATTGACCTTATTGGAAGATTTAGACGCTGCTGGTTATTCAGATCGATATGATGCCAACAATAGAGATCATTTACTTTCTTGTATTAATTGGCTTGCAGCGTTTCATGCGGGCTTTATCCATCCAACACCTTCTACTGATTGGCCGAATGGTTTATGGAGCAAGGGAACCTATTGGCACCTTGATACTCGACAAGAAGAGTGGTCTGCCATGGCCGACGGTGATTTAAAATCGTCTGCTGCCGCTTTGGCAAATTGTCTTGATCAGGCGCGTTTTAAAACCCTAGTTCATGGGGATGCCAAGGTGGCTAATTTTTGTTTTTCTCCATTTGATAATCAAGTAGCTGCAGTGGATTTACAATACGTTGGCGGTGGTGTGGGAGTGCAGGATTTAGCGTATCTTTTAGGCAGTGCTATATCTGAGTTTGAGCTGGCCGAAAATATAGATTACCTATTGGAGTATTATTTTTCAGAGTTGGGACGAGAGTTGATGGCGCAAGGAGAATCGCAAGCTTTTGCCCAAGAGGTCATTGAAGAGTGGCAAAACTTATTTTCCATTGCGTGGGCAGACTTTCATCGCTTTATTATGGGCTGGTCGCCCACTCATCCGAAAAATACGCTCTTCAGTCAGCAATTGACTGAGCAGGCGTTAAGTCAATTAAGACGACCTTAATGCACGGTTGGTTTTTGCCGTAGCTTGAGCTGTCATAGGATCTTCTGGCCAAGGGTGTTTAGGGTATCTGCCGCGCATTTCCTTGCGTACTTCTGGGTACACTTCGCGCCAGAAAAACGCCAAATCTTGTGTTACTGCAAGAGGTCTCTGCCCTGGTGAAAGCAGTTCGATACGTATTATCTGATTCAGTACAGTGGGACTGCTGGTGTAGCCGAACATTTCTTGCAGTTTGACTCTTAGGGTTGGCTGTTGTTCTCCATAATCGATGGTATGACTGGATCCCGATGGCACAGTGATACGCGTGGGGACTTTTTGATTAAGTGATTGCTGTTGTTGCCAATCTAATCGATTGAGCAAAATATCGTTTAATACTAGCTTATTCATAGCTGGTTGATTGGTGACTGTGCCAAGGTAGGGTAACAGCCAATCCTCTAACTCTTTTAATAACGCATCGTCTGAGCAATCTGGCCAGAGGTTGTGTTTGTCATGTGTGAAGGCGAATTGTAGACGTGCTCGCAGTTGCTCGCTGGTATCGTTCCAAGGCAGGACACAAAGACCTTCTTGGCGAATGAAATGGCAAACCGCTTGGCCGATATCGGCTTCAGACGGTTTATTGAGCTTTTGTTTATGCACACACAGTTTGCCAATCCAATGTTGTGACTCACTGAGTAGACGTTCCTCTTTTTTTGACCAAGCAAGATGATGTTTAACGGTGAATACGTCGTCAAAATCCTGTGTCAGCATGGAAAGCTGAATGGGGTAAGCGAGAAAAATACGATCTTCTTCTTGCCCATGATGCCCACCGATATCTAATGCGATGAGCCAGTCACTTTGGGCGCAAGGATCGAGAGACGATAGACTGGCCATGCGACCATTGGCCAGTTTGTATCGTGTCTTGTCATGGTCTTGCCCTGCACGTTGCGCAATACGGTCCGTAAACGCTCGAATCAACAAAAAAGCGATCTCTTTTTGACCATTGTTTGAGGCAGGTTGCGTGCTGATTTGCTGACTGCGCTTTTGCCATTGTTGCTGAGCGCTTAAATAGTGCTGTCTTGGGCGTTTGCTCTGGATCTGACGTGACCCAGATAACCAATGGAGTCGATCCGATAAGTCGCTATGGTGGTTGGACAGAGGATCGCCCTCCGACAAAAGTGTACAGATGGCACTGGCTGAATCGCTTTGATTGTTTTGCTTGCCATC
>CAZBUC010000199.1:0-264 GCA_964494965.1 uncultured Maribrevibacterium sp. | reverse complement strand
AGGCGACTCATTTGCTCACCGAGTTGGCTTAACGTTAAAGACGGTGGTGATGTTTTAGGTTGCTCAAGTGCTTGCAGCTTGGTTAGCAAGTCGATCGCCTGTTGCCAATGGCTGTTCGGTGGTGGTGTCATCCAATCCAATTCCAAACGTTCTTGCACGCCCCATTTTGCTAAATCCATCACCAGGCTACTCAAGTCGCTGATTTCTATTTGTGGTTGAGCCTGTGGATCAAGCTGATGTTGTTGTGCTTCGCTCCACCAACGA
>CAZBUC010000198.1:0-4708 GCA_964494965.1 uncultured Maribrevibacterium sp. | reverse complement strand
CCCATTGCGTTGAAAAAAGCCGCGGTGGTCGCACGGGCAATTACGACGTTGAAATTCGCAATCAAGACGCACAACTCATCGCACTTTTTCACGGTAAATCCTATCGCCTAAATGGTGAGATTCTTTCAAAGGAGAACGCAAATGACTGATGCCCTAATTATAGACGCTATTCGTACCCCTATTGGTCGCTATGGCGGTGCGCTTGCGGGCGTTAGAGCGGATGATTTGGGGGCCATTCCTATCAAGGTATTAATGGAGCGTAACCCAACGGTGGATTGGTCAAAGGTCGACGATGTTTTGTACGGCTGTGCTAACCAAGCGGGTGAAGACAACCGAAATGTAGCGCGTATGTCGGCCCTATTATCAGGCTTGCCTGCTAGCGTGCCTGGTTCAACGATTAACCGCTTATGCGGCTCAGGGATGGATGCGGTCGGTGCGGCGGCCAGGGCGATTCGGGCTGGTGAAGCGGGGCTAATGATTGCGGGCGGTGTTGAATCTATGTCACGTGCGCCTTTTGTGGTTGGTAAAGCCGATCAAGCGTTTTCACGTCAGGCAAATATGTTTGATACCACGATAGGTTGGCGTTTTGTTAACAAGCTGATGGCGGATCAGTTTGGTGTGCATTCTATGCCTGAAACCGCCGAAAACGTGGCTGAGGAGTTTTCTATTTCCCGCGAAGACCAGGATAAATTTGCCCTGCGCAGTCAGCAAAAAACCGCGGTTGCACAAGAAAATGGCCGCCTTGCGCGCGAGATTACGCCGGTGGTGATTCCGCAGCGCAAAGGGGAACCCGTGGTAGTGACTCAAGACGAGCATCCCCGTGCAGATACCCGTTTAGATACCTTGGCGAAATTGGCAACGCCCTTTCGTCATGACGGAAAAGGCACTGTCACGGCGGGTAACGCGTCTGGTGTGAACGACGGTGCTTGTGCCTTGTTGTTGGCGAGCGAAGAGGCTGCTGCAGCCTATGGATTAAAAGCGCGGGGCCGCGTATTGGGTATGGCGGCCGCGGGTGTTGAACCTCGTATCATGGGAATAGGGCCAGCGCCAGCGGCAAAAAAGGTGTTGGCTCAAGTGGGATTGACGCTAGCAGATATGGACGTGATTGAGCTCAACGAGGCCTTCGCTTCTCAGGGGCTTGCCGTGCTGAGAGAGCTTGGCTTAGCCGATGACGATGCGCGAGTGAATCCAAACGGTGGTGCAATCGCCTTAGGCCATCCGCTTGGTATGAGTGGTGCGCGTCTGGTGACCACCGCCCTTAATGAATTGGAAATCAAACAAAAGCGTTATGCCTTGTGCACCATGTGTATTGGTGTTGGTCAAGGTATTGCGATTGTGATTGAGCGGCTCTAGTCATGTTCAAGCGGTAAAGCAAAGGCAACAAATACCTCTAAATAACCAAGAATAAGTAACTAGCTAATGTGGTTGTGGCAGCGCCTGTGTGGCAACCACTTTCATTGAATAATAATAAAAGAGAGATGACATGAGTATTCTTAGCGAATTTAACCCCGATCAACTTGACCCAATGGAAACCGCCAGCATTGATGAATTACGTCATCATCAATTGCAGCGTTTGCAGTGGTCAGTCAAGCACGCCTACGACAATGTGCCCATGTACAAACAGCGTTTAGACAGCCTGAGTTTACACCCTGATGATATCCAGTCATTGGACGACATTGCCAAGTTACCCTTTACCACTAAGTCGGATTTACGCGACAACTACCCCTACGGCATGTTTGCTACCCCGTTGAACCAAGTCGTGCGCCTCCATGCGTCGAGTGGCACCACAGGTAAGCCAACCGTGGTGGGTTATACCCAAAATGACATTGATAATTGGGCGAATATTGTGGCGCGCTCGATTCGAGCCGCAGGCGGGCGTAAAGGCGATATTTTGCACAATGCGTATGGATACGGTTTGTTTACTGGGGGCTTAGGTGCGCATTACGGTGCTGAACGTCTGGGCTGTACTGTGATTCCGATGTCGGGTGGGCAAACGGAAAAGCAAGTGCGACTGATTAAAGATTTTCAGCCAGACATCATTATGGTGACACCGTCCTACATGCTCAATTTACTGGATGAAATGGAAAGGCAAGGAGTCAACCCGCTGGACTTGAAATTGCGCCTTGGGATCTTTGGCGCAGAGCCGTGGACTTTAGAGTTAAGGCGTTCGGTAGAAGAGCGTGCTGGCATCCGTGCCATGGATATTTATGGCCTGTCTGAAATTATGGGCCCCGGTGTCGCCATGGAGTGTGCAGAAACGCAAGATGGTCCCACCGTGTGGGAAGATCACTTTTACCCAGAAATTATCGACCCGAATACGGGCGAAGTGTTGCCCGATGGCGAAATGGGTGAACTGGTGTTTACCAGCTTGAGTAAAGAAGCGCTGCCGATGATTCGCTACCGAACTCGAGACCTGACGCGCCTATTGCCAGGCACGGCTCGACGCATGCGCCGTATTGATAAGATTACCGGTCGCAGTGACGACATGATGATCATCCGCGGGGTGAATGTTTTTCCGACACAAATCGAAGAAGAGGTGATTAAAGTGAATCACTTTTCTGAGAACTACGAGATACATTTGTATCGCAATGGCAATATGGATGTGATGGAAGTGCATGTTGAGTTACGTCCAGAATGCGCGCAATTTGATGAGCAAAAAACCTTAGCCGCCATAAATGCATTGCGTCATCATGTAAAATCCTCTGTAGGTATCAGCATTAATGTGAAGTTGCGTGATGTTGGTGATATTTCACGTTCAGAAGGTAAGGCTAAGCGCGTCTTCGATAACCGTTTTTCGAGTTGATGACGGGCGAAAAACGAGCGATTAAAAAACACTCAACAATATGATACAAAAAAATAACAATTAACTTGAATTTATGTGTCATTAGTTTATTCTTTTTGTATGTAGTCGTCTTATTTCTACCACATTGGAGATCATCTTATGTACGCACAACAAGTTGAAACTGGGGTTAAAGCTGTCAAGTCATTGGCTGAGATGGGACCGGAAGAAAGAGCTTTTCAGGAGAAGATTGACGCCGAGATTAAAATCGAGCCGAAAAATTGGATGCCAGACAATTACCGCAAAACCCTGATTCGCCAAATTTCTCAGCATGCCCATTCTGAAATCGTGGGTATGTTGCCAGAAGGAAACTGGGTTACCCGTGCGCCAACGCTTAAGCGCAAGCTACAGCTAATGGCAAAGATTCAGGACGAAGCAGGTCACGGTTTGTATTTATACAGTGCGATGGAGACCTTGGGCGCCGATCGCGATGAAGAGATTGAAAAGCTGCATTCGGGCCGCGCTAAGTATTCCAGTATTTTTAACTACCCAACGCTTAACTGGGCCGATATGGGTGCGGTCGGTTGGTTAGTCGATGGCGCGGCCATTGTTAACCAAGTCGTTTTGCAACGTACCTCTTATGGGCCTTACTCCCGTGCCATGATTCGTATTTGCAAAGAAGAGAGCTTCCATCAGCGTCAAGGTTACGAAATCTTGCTGCACATGATGCGTCACGGCAACCAAGCGCAAAAAGACATGGTGCAAGATGCGATTAACCGTTTGTGGTGGCCGTCTCTGATGATGTTTGGTCCCAGCGACGCAGACTCACCAAATTCAGCGCAATCTTTGGCTTGGAAAATTAAGCGCCACACGAATGACGAGCTGCGTCAACGTTTCATCGATCAAACCATTCCTCAGCTTAAAATACTCGGCTGTACTGTGCCAGACCCTGATTTGAAGTGGAATGAAGAGCGCGGTCACTATGACTTTGGTGCCATTCAATGGGATGAATTTTACGAGGTGTTAAAAGGCAATGGCCCTTGTAACAGAGAGCGCATTGAAACACGTAAAAATGCCATTGAAGGGGGCGCTTGGGTGCGTGAAGCGGCGATTGCCCATGCCAATAAAAAACAACAACAGGCGGCTGCCTAACTAGTATTTGAGGGATTCCTAATGTCTGAGTGGACACTTTTTGAAGTATTTATTCGCAGTAAACATGGTCTTAACCATAAGCATGTTGGCAGCGTTCATGCCACAGACCAAGAAATGGCGATTGAAAATGCCCGTGATCTTTACACCCGTAGAAACGAAGGGGTAAGCATTTGGGTAGTGCCTTCTGCTTATATCACGGCTACCGCGACAGACGAAAAAGACGCACTGTTCGATCCGTCTGAAGACAAGGTATACCGCCATGCCAGCTTCTACGAGCTGCCTGATGAAGTCGGACACATGTGAGGTAATGATGACTAACTATGATGAACTGACAGAATTCTTATTGCGTCTTGGAGACAGTGCCTTGATTCAAGCACAACGCTTGTGCGAATGGACAGGTCGTGCCCCAGCGCTTGAAGAAGAGATGGGTATGATGAACGTGGGCTTAGATTTAGTTGGCCAAGCCCGTAACTGGTACGAATACGCAGCGGAACGTATCAATGACGGTACGGACGCGGATGCGCTGGCCTTTCGCCGTGATGAGCGTGCGTTTCGCAACCTACTCTTGGTCGAGCAGCCTAATGGCGACTTTGCTGTCACTATGGCGAAACAGTTCTTCTACGATGCGTGGCAATTCCACCTTTTGACCTTGTTGAAGCAAGCCAGTGATGAGCGTATTGCCGCCATTGCCACCAAGTCTTTAAAAGAGGTGACTTATCATTTGCGTCGTTCTACCCAGTGGGTTAACCATGTACCAATACCCTGATTGCGGTAATC
>CAZBUC010000197.1:3511-4719 GCA_964494965.1 uncultured Maribrevibacterium sp. | reverse complement strand
ATTAGAAGCATAAGTGAGAGAAGGATCATGAGCGTCATCACCGGGAACAAGAATTAAGGTCCGCCCCGTTTTGGATTGTGCCCACTCTTGCAAACGCTGAAAACCATACGTCCAATAGTGCTCGCCGCCAAGCAGTGACACCACCACCACCTTGGCATGATCGAGCACTTTATGTTCATACAAATCGAAAGCGGCAGGCTTAATCAGCTGCATCCAATTAGAGAGACGAACACTCGGTAATCTCGTGCTGTCCCATCCATCATCGGTGCCATGAAAAGCAATGATCTGATCAAGCGCACTGCCCAGCGCACCTAGCACACTATCCGCTGCGGCCAGAATAACGAGCTCTGCAGGAGTTTGCCCAAGATCGACAATCCCTTCATCGTCAACAAAGCCACCCGGTTTGGCTGCTAATAAGTGCACGGTTTCTCCATTTTTCGATTATGTAAGCAGTCCGTTAAGCACTCAGGGCGTCATGCAAAACGCCTTCTATCTGCTCTTTATGAATGCCTTTACCGATGAACACTAGCTGGGTTTTACGCACTTCTTCTGGTTGCCATAAGCGGTCAAAATAGCGATCCAAGCGTGTTCCCACGACCTGAAACACTTGGCGCATTGGCTTACCGTGTACTGCCGCAAAGCCTTTCACACGGAAGATATTATGTTCCTCAACCAGTTGAGTCAGGGTGTCTTGCAAAAGATCAGACTGCACTTCACCCAATGTCACCACAAAAGAATCGAAATGATCGTGAGCATGGTCATGATGCGCACCATGTGCATGATGATGATCGTGATGGTTATGTACCTCATCGATTCGGCTTTCTGTTGCGGCATCAATGCCTAACAAAACATCCAATGCCGCCTCACCATTTTCGATGTAAACAGTTTTAACTGTACTTGGCACTTCATGAGCAATAATAGCATGTACACGGGCACGTTCTTCATCATTGAGCAAGTCGTTTTTACTGACCACAACCAGATCGGCGGCGCTTAACTGATCATCTAACAACTCTTGCAAGCTTGGGTCGTGATCCAAACTCTCATCGGCTGCTCGCTGCGCTTGCACCTTATCTTCATCATGAGCAAAGCGGCCTGCGGCGACAGCGGCGCCATCCACCACGGTAATAACCGCATCCACAGTGCAATACTCTTTAATCCCCGGCCAGTTAAATGCCTGTACTAAGGGTTTGGGTAGAGCCAGTCCACTG
>CAZBUC010000197.1:0-3501 GCA_964494965.1 uncultured Maribrevibacterium sp. | reverse complement strand
TTCAATCAAGATATGGTCAATATCACCACGGCGCGCCACAAGCTGCTGCATGACAGGCAAAAACTCTTCTTCTACCGTACAACAAATACAACCGTTAGCCAGTTCATAAAAGCCGTCGTCACTGCGCTGTGACGTCTGTTCGCCTTCTTCCCCTTCAGGACAATCTAACGGGCATGCTCGCAATAGATCCGAATCGATATCTAATTCGCCAAATTCATTGACAATCACCGCTATACGCTTGCCTGCGGCTTGCTTTAGCACATTGGATAATAAAGTGGTTTTACCACTGCCCAAAAAGCCCGTCACAATCGTTGTTGGGATCTTATTTAACTGCATGACTTAATCCTTTTTGTTCTTAGATTTATGAATCTGTCGGAAGATGTGTGCTTGTTCTTTATCGTATAAGTAAGAATCAGCAAATTCTTCGGTATCCAGCACCTTCCCGACCAAAATCAGACTAGTGCGGGTGAATTTTTTCTCCCTGACTTTGACAACAATATCCGCTAATGTTCCCACTACATAATCTTGATCAGGCCAACTGGTGCGATAACACACGGCAACAGGACAGTCTTCTCCATAGTGAGGAATCAGCTCTTCAACAATTTTATGAATACGCGTAATACCAAGATGAATCGCTAAGGTCGCGCCACTTTGCGCCAACGCTGGCAAACGCTCTCTTTCTGGAAAAGGCGTTTTACCTTCATAGCGAGTCATGATGACCGTTTGTGACACGCCCGATAAGGTCAACTCTTTGCGTAATAACGCGGCCGAGGCGGCAACGGCACTGACGCCCGGAATCACTTCGTAATCAATATCTAAGGCTTCCAAACGGCGAATTTGTTCACCAATCGCACCATACAAAGCCGGATCGCCAGACTGCAGACGAGCAACGTCTTTGCCTTCTTGTGCCGCCTTTTCGATAACGGCGGTGGTTTCATCCAGATTCATCTCGGCGGTGTCGTATATCGCTTCCGCAGAACCACGCACACTGTCAATCACTTGTGGGGGAATCAAAGAACCGGCGTAAAGAACAATCGGGCAGCGTTCCATGGTTTTGACGGCTTTTACCGTCATCAAATCTGGATCGCCAGGGCCTGCACCAATAAAGTAAACCTTCATGTATTTTCCCTTATCACTTTTTTATACAGAGCAAACGCCATAAAAACTAAAGCTTTTTAGAGTAGCCGCGCGGAGTGTACATCCAATGTTTTTCACCATTAACAATGTGCTTGGTATCAGAATTGCCGACGCTGACCATGGTAAACATATCCACGTCTTTGGCATCTAATTCGCCCAGCGTCGTAAAGGTGATCTCTTCTTCCAGGCGAGTTAATTGACGGCCAATCATTACGGGGGTGCTGGCTGGACGGTATTGCAATAACACATCACGAGCGTGGTTTAATTGCCAATCGCGTTTTTTTGACACGGGATTATAAAAGGAAACCACAAAGTCACCAGCGCCACAGGCATGAAGACGCTTATCAATGGTTTCCCATGGCGTTAATAAATCGGACAGTGAAATAGTACAGAAATCGTGACCCAACATGGCACCAACACGGCTCGCTCCGGCTTGCATGGCGGAAATACCGGGAATGACTTCTATGTCTACCCCTAACCATTCAGAATGATTTTCTTTGCCTTGTAATTGCATATCCAGCAATTCAAATACCAAGGTCGCCATGGCATAAATGCCAATATCACCACTGGAAATCAGCGCGGTATTTTTGCCTTGCGCAGCCAAATCTAAAGCCAAACGGGCACGACCAATTTCTTCGCCTAGTGGCAAGTCATGGAATGTTTTTCCGGCGCTAAGTTCACCCAACAAATCCAGATAATAACCATAGGCAACCCAATCGCTGCAGACCGCTAATGCTTTAGTGGCGTTGGGTGCCACCAGACCTAAATCACCGGGTCCCATGCCCATTACAAATAACTTGCTCATGCACTCTCTACAATCTAATCATGCGCCACAAGGCGCGAATAATACTATTGTACACGGATTGTAAAATGGGCGGCATGAAAACCCTAAAGAGAAAAATGAATGGGATTCAGGAAAGTTCTATAAATTCTCATTATTAGGATCATAGGTTCTGACTAAAAAGACCTAAAAAATCGTAACGTTTTAGTTCAAATGGATAACAAAAAACCTATTTTTTTGTTCTTCTTTCTTTGACAGTCAGCTAACAAAACGAGTATATTACCTTGGTCGGATAACACCGACTTCGTTCTCGGGGCGGGGTGAAATTCCCCACCGGCGGTAAAGAATCTATTTCTAAGCCCGCGAGCGCCTTTAAAAATTCATTTTTTAAAGGGTCAGCAGATCTGGTGAGACTCCAGAGCCGACGGTTACAGTCCGGATGATAGAGAGCGCGTCAGACAAAACCAATTGGATGCTATTTTGTGGCGTCCTGTTGTTACATATTTTGTAAAGCCAAACTGCCGGCTATGCAATTGTTCCAACAAATGGTATGCCAATTAAAATGGCGTATTTGCCTGCCCGTTCGCCCTGATTCACCTTATTTTTATAGGATAAAACCATGAATCAGAGCTCAACGAAAAACATCGACTTTACACCTGCAAGTCACCGTATTGCTATCTTGCATGCTGCTTGGCATGAAGATATCGTGATGAATTGCGTCAACGCATTTAAAACCGAGCTAGTATCACGCGGCTACGATGCGTCTAAGATCGACCTTATTGCCGTACCTGGCGCTTACGAAATCCCATTACAAGCGAAACTTCTCGCCAAAAGCGGTCATTACTCTGCGATTGCAGGTACCGCTTTAGTCGTAGATGGTGGTATTTATCGCCATGATTTCGTAGCGCAAGCCGTTTGTGATGCGATTATGCAAGTTCAATTGGAAACTGAAGTCCCCGTTTTAACAGCGGTACTGACACCACACAACTTCCACGAACATGATGAGCATAAGACGTATTTCAGCCGTCACTTTGTTAAGAAGGGCACTGAACTTGCCAACGCTTGTGACCAAGCTATTCGCTTAACTGAACACGCCAAAAGCCTATGATGATTTGTCACCTTTAAAACGGTGATAAACATAAAATGCCCTGTTTTTTTATAGTAAATCACAGGGCTTTTTTTATGCCACTTTTGATAGTCTAAAACTAACGTTTATACTGAAACAAAAGCGTGTGAAGAAAGTACCTCAAAAAGCTTACTATTTCGTTCTTCTTCAGTACATAACCCTAGCATATCATCGATAAAAAAGCCCAAAGCGCGGCGCTCAATTTGCTCAATCCCTCGCTGTTGCTGCGCGGTTAAATTTGCGTATTTAGAGGCGGCACCAAAATCTCCAAACAAAACATGCCCCTGATCGTCAATTAAGGTGTTGTGAGCATATAAGTCACCATGGCTGACTTTTTTTGCGCAAAAATACGTCACTAACTGTTCGACTTGCTCGATGATATACGCGATCTTCTCGATGGAGAACGATAGATGCGAAGGGAAGGTATCTCGTGTACAAGACGCCAAACTTGGTGGTA
>CAZBUC010000196.1:0-4759 GCA_964494965.1 uncultured Maribrevibacterium sp. | reverse complement strand
TGCACCGACGAATGGAGCAAAGATTCCGTCACCTACTGGGAAAACCTTGGCTACGAAAACCACACGACCCGCGTTAGACTCGTTCCCTTTACCGGCCGGTCTCACCAACTTC
Source organism: uncultured Maribrevibacterium sp. (assembly GCA_964494965.1). GTDB lineage: Bacteria > Pseudomonadota > Gammaproteobacteria > Pseudomonadales > Marinomonadaceae > Marinomonas. The sequence goes on along the minus strand of CAZBUC010000196.1, from coordinate 4,647 downwards.
GTGTTCACATGCAAAGCCTTGGCCACTCAATAATTGGCGACGAATTCTACGACGCCGATTATCACCATGACCCAAGACTCTTGCTTCATGCTTTCCGGCTTGAATTTCGCCACCCTTATACACAGGCATGGGTGGCGTTTGTATCGCCTTGTCCTTTCTAATTCGGTTCTGTTTAGTTTTACTCAGATCTGATCTGAGCATCAGCACAAAAAAAACCACCTCTCGGTGGTTTTTTTTGCTTTTCATCTTAGCTAACACATTTCCTATTCAGTGCGGAAACGAGCCACCATAGAATGCAGCTCTTTACTCAACTGATCTTGCTTACGGCACAACTCAGCCACGTCGCCAGAGATACCTGAAACGCGATGTGCTGATTCGCTAATCGCGCCAATGTTGGCATTCACACCTTCGGTCACAGCTCTCTGCTCTTCAGCCGACGCCGCAGTTTGCATCGTCATATCACGCATCTGCTTGACCACTTCTTCAATCTCTTCAAAAGAGACTAGCGCTTGGCCTGACAGTTTTATCGCATTTTCCGACTCCGCTAAACTCGTCACCATGGAATCCGAAGCCTGCTTCGTTCTATTGGCAAGCAATCCCAAGATATTGCTAATCTGTTCTGTCGATTCTTGAGTTCGACCGGCTAAAGTGCGCACTTCATCCGCTACAACCGCAAAGCCTCGACCTTGTTCTCCTGCTCGTGCTGCCTCAATGGCAGCGTTTAAAGCCAACAGATTGGTTTGTTCCGCAATTCCCTGAATGGTGGACAAAATCTGATTGATATTAACGGTTTCTTTTTGTAGCTCGGTAATAATCTGATTGGACTCTTTAAGACGAGAACCTAAACGATTAACCCCCTCGGCACTGTCTTTAAGCAGATTTTTGCCTGCTATCGTGGTTTCTAGGCCTTTTTCGGATACTTGAGCGGAATTGGCACAGCTCTGGGCCGCTTCATTAGAAGCGATCAACATTTGCTGTCCGGCCTCTGAAATCAGCTCAATAGACTGCAACTGATCACTCGCTGCACTGGCAACATCGCTGGCTTTTAACGATGTTTCGGCGGCTATTTTATCTATCTGAGTACTGGATTGCTTGATTCCCAATATTAGCGCTCGGGTTGAACCAACAAACTGATTAAACCAATTGGATAACACACCCGTTTCATCGTTGGTATTAATGTCAATTTTGGAAGTGAGATCACCTTCACCTTCAGCAAGCACACGCAAATGATCCGACACCGACTCAATCGGGGTAATCATGCTTCTTGCCATCAAGAAAGCCACAAAACCAAATAGAATCAACAATAGTACACAGACAATAGCCGTGGTTTTTACTAGCTCAACTGTGCTGGCAAAAATCTCGGAGGCCGGCATTAAGCCCACAAACTTCCATTTTAAGTTGGGTGACGTGTAAACATTGGCGTAGTAATCGACTCCGCCTAACTCAAAACGAATCACTCCTGACGAGGTTTGCGCAATTTTTGCGTAGGCTTCTCCAGTAAGATCGCCTATTTTTTTGAAATTATTTTCTTCATTTAACGCATCAACCAAAATGGTACCGGAGTTCTCCACCACCATGATGCTACCAGAATCGCCCAGCCGGGTATTATTGGCCATTTCTGTCAATGTCTTGATCGAAACGTCAACGGCGACCACGCCACCAATGTCATTGCCTTTGTTAAAAGTGCGCACCGCAGAAACAAAAACGGCGTCATCGGGCTCCCAGTAGTAAGCATCACGTAACGCAACCTTACCGGGTGTTTCCATGGCTCTTGGGTACCATCCACGTTTTTTGGGGTGCCACTCAGCGTATTCATAGGTGCCTGGCCATTCCATGTAACCATCACCCTCATCCCCCATATACACATAAACATAATTGGCGTTGTTTTTGCCTATGGCCTCAAACATATTAAAAATTTCGGCTTCTCGGCCACCATTTTGTTTAGCAACGAGGCTAGGCGCTTTACCTTGTTTATCATGGTAGGTGGTCAGTGGTTTAGCGTCAGCCGCCGTCACGGGGGCACTGTCTGCCATAAACCCCACCACAGATTTGATATCACTCATAAATTGATCAAATGAGTTTTCAACCGCAGTTAAAGTCTGTCCACTGTTTTGAGAGAAGCTTTTTAACGCCTGGCCAGAGGCTAAAAATGCGGTAATCGAACTTACAATCAATACCGGTAAAAGGGTGGCAACCGAGAAGGCCACCAGTAGTTTCGATTTAATTTTCATAGGCGTGTCTCACGTAAGAGAAAACTCAAATTATGATGGAAATAAACAAAATTTAATAAATACACTGCGTTAACAAACAGCTCGAGCAATCACGTCAACCGAGTACATTAACAAGGATTTAAAGAAAGCATTTCAGCACTTCACGCATCCCTTCAGTATTTTTGTTTTCCCTTCAAATAACATTACGACACAAACTGAAAACGCACTAGGGCTAATCAATACCGAGTAACAAAAAATAACAAAGGCCGCTTGGATTTAGCTTTTTCAAACCGTGAATGAAAGGAATTACGAGTCTAAAGAAAAAGAAAGGACCAGAAGGTGATTAAACAACAACTTAGATCCTCGCTCTGTAGTGGATTACTTAACAATAATTTATTTACTTTATTGCTGATTAAACTCTGCAAGAATGTCGTTATAACGCCCAGACATTTGAATTTCCAACAAACCTTTGTTAAAAGCGTCTCTTATGTCTTCACTATTTGGAATTGATTTTGAAATCAAAAGATATAGGTCGTTTTCTTCTAGTGGTGGCATCATAATTTGTAGTTGAGATGCATCAATCCCTTCAGCTACAGCGACTTCTCTTGCTACGGCAAGATTATCTGCATACATTTGTATTTCATCGGCATGCAATGCTTTAACCGCATCAGAAACCTCCTGATATTCTATCAAACTCGAAAACGCATAATTATCAAATGACTCTCCAACAATAGAGCCCTGGAGTTTTCCAATACTATATTGATCAATCATTTCAAATGAGTTGTAACTGGTTATTGGAAAGTCAGATTTTGTAATTAGACCCGTCATCAATGTGTATATGGGGATAGAGATGTGGTACTTTTGGGCGCGATCTTCTGAGTAGTAGGCGCCAACAAGGGCATCTTTATTACCGTTTTCAACTGTCGAAAGTGCTGTTTGCCAAGTCGTAAACTCAATATTGCTATCAAAGCCGGATTGAGACAAAGCTTCTTTAACAATAGCGGTAATGAATCCTCCTTGCTCTAGGGATTCTCCGTAAAATGGAGGCCAATTCATTGTTGTAAGTTGTACTGTTTGAGCTTGAACCGTAAGGGGCAGAGCAATTACCAAAGCTGGCAATAATTTCGCTATCGCTTTCATTATAAACTCCTAGTTTTTTGCACATTTTTTACATACTGTATTTATTCATGCTTCATAGTCAAGCCAATTCTTTGAGTAGCGTGAAGCCTGATCGAGCGCTGTTATAACTTGCATCACGTCCGGGAGGACCGTGATATGACTTTGTTGCAGCTCATTGCACAGACCGTGTATGAGAGCCGCGTGTTTAGGGTCGTTTTTCAGCCACAACAACACCGTTTTTTGCACATCGGCTAACCGCTGTTCCTGATGGATCGGCGCCCCTAATAACCTGAGCTTGTCTTTTAAATCCACTTCGTCAATCAAGTCTACTATCATCATAATGGTGGCCTAGATATGGGGTTATTTAGCGAATAACGTTTTCTTCAAGTAATAAGTCGAAAATAGCTTGGGCTTTTTCTTCTGGGCTTTCTTGTTTCATTATTTTACCGCCGCCACCGACTGGCTTAGCCGTGGCGGCTTTCATACGATCCGCGGCGGTTTTTGCTTTAACCACTTTTAACCGTTTTGGTCGTGGTTTTGCAGGGCTTATTTTCCAATCCATGAAGGCGTCGTCCGCAAGGTTGTCGCCTTTTTGAATGCTAAAAAGCGCTCTCGACCCGGGGCCAAACGCACTCTGCCGAGCTTCTGGCGCAGCATTGTCAATGGTGGCAATAAACGGCAAACGGACTTGTACCGAACGACGTTGACCACGAGGCAAGGCCAGCAAAACATCGGCCTTACCCTCTTGCACGCTAACAATCTCGGCGACTTTAGGCACCAAAGGCCAACCCAGCTGCTCCGCCAACAAATACGGCAACATGCCGGAGGATTCACCTCTTTCAGCGCGCACTCCAGTTAACACAATGTCGGTTGGATTTTTACGCAAATAACGCAGCAATACTGACACAGCGTCACAGCTGGAAGCTTGATCTAGCACAGTCAAACTGGGCAATCCCATGCCAGCATATTGGCGTAACACGGGGTTTTGTGGATTACCCGCATGCAATACCGTTAATGCTTCACCCACCAATGTTAAGCCTAACTCAACAGCGCGACCATCTTGCTCCGCTCGACGAGCACGCCCCGACTGAGGATGACGACCAATCGACACCAAAGACACCACATTGATATTAGGCAGCATCGTTCTTCTCCTCTTGTTTAAAAGCCGGTTGCTGTTTTGACGCCATAAAGGCGTTAGCCAGTTTAGTGAGCTCGGCTAATACGGCGTCACTGTCTGCAATCACGGCCAAATCTGCCCGTTTCACCATGTCACAACCGGCGTCAGTGTTAATCGCCACCACCTTGTCACATTGCCCAA
>CAZBUC010000195.1:0-4778 GCA_964494965.1 uncultured Maribrevibacterium sp. | reverse complement strand
GTGTCACGCGCACTGTGGCCAATGGCGATAGCAATGTGTTTTGAATAGAGTTTTTCACCGTCAGCCAGTGTCACACCGGTGATTTGCCCATTTTCAATGTGCAGATCGTCGACACGGCAGCTAAAACGAATTTCGCCGCCTAGCTCAATAATTTGCGCGCGCATTTTTTCGACCATGGCAACCAGTTTAAAGGTACCTATGTGCGGTTTGCTGACGTATAAGATTTCATCTGGTGCGCCCGCTGCAACAAATTCATTCAGCACTTTGCGGCTGTATTGTTTTGGGTCTTTGACTTGGCTGTAGAGCTTACCGTCAGAGAAGGTGCCTGCTCCGCCTTCACCAAATTGCACGTTGGATTCGGTGTTGAGGATTTTCTTGCGCCAGAAACCAAAGGTATCCTTGGTGCGCTCGCGCACTTCTTTACCGCGTTCAAGCACGATAGGCTTGTAACCCATTTGTGCCAATACCAAGGCCGCTAATAAACCACAGGGACCAAAGCCAATAATAATAGGGCGTTCAGTCAAGTTAGCGGGTGCCTGCGCTACGGGGTAATAGCCCAAATCAGGCGCAATTTTAATCAGTTGATGGTCTGCAAATTGGCTCAGCAGTTGCTCGTTACAGGTGGTTTCAACATCCAGGGTATAAATCAACATAATGTTGGTTTTCTGGCGGGCATCATAACCACGGCGAAATACAGTGAATTGCACAAGCTGATCGGCCGAAATGTCAAGCATGGTTAGAATGGCATTTTCGAGTGCATTGGCGTCGTGATCTAAGGGAAGTTGGATATTGGACAGTCGTATCATAGGAATCAATAGTTAGAATGCTGGGTCAATGGCTAATAGGCAGGATAATACGACATTTTCGTCTAAAAAGCTGTTAGGAATAAGACAATAAAGGCCATTTTTTAATAGAACAAGGCGCCCGAAAATTCCTAATCGAGCGCCTTGTTACTCCCGCATAACAGAAACGCGACGGCGTTAATTTAGCCAACCAGTGAGAGCATTTTGCAATTTAGCTGTGTTTTACAACGCGCAAATTCACCGCAATAGCTTCGTCAAACCCTAACATAATATTGAGGTTTTGAACGGCAGCGCCAGAGGCACCCTTACCAAGGTTGTCCAGTTTGGCAACCAATACACCTGATTGGTTGTCCGGCGCACTTAATACAGACAGTTCTATTTGGTTAGTGTCTTCGAGTCCGTGTGGGGTCAAGAAGGGCGCTGCATCATCAACCACGTGATTTATCTCATTCACTGTCACAAAGGTATCATTGGCATACACTTCAGCCAATTTAGTCTGTAGTTGCGTCATGGTGACGCCATTTTTTAGTTGAATGGGCAAAAAAGTCAGCATGCCTTGGCGGAAGCTGCCCACGCTGGGCATAAAAATAGGTGCTTTATCCAACCCAGACCAGGTCTTGATTTCAGGTAAATGCTTATGATTAAAGGTTAGACCATAAGCGCCATACACAGGCGCATTGTCAGTGCCTTCATAACGGTCGATCAGAGCATTACCGCCTCCACTGTAACCAGAAACAGCGTTAATAGAATAATCACCATCCGCTGGCAACAATCCCGCTTCAATTAATGGCTTCAATAACAAGATCGCCCCTGTTGGATAACAACCAGGGTTAGAAACAAACTGAGCGTCTTGGATTTTTTCGCGCTGTGAGACATCGAGTTCTGGCAAACCATATACCCAGCCCTCAGCGACGCGGTGTACCGAGCTGGCGTCTAAAATACGACAACCTTCTTCCTTGGCTAACATGACGCTCTCTATGGCCGCGTCGTCTGGTAGGCAAAGTACGGTGACATCGGCTTCTTTCATCAGTCGACGTTTTTCTTCCCTATCGCGTTTCTTGGTTGGATCGATACTGATGATTTCAATGTCAGGGTGGTTAATCAAACGGTCTTTTACTTGTAAACCTGTGGTGCCGGTTTCGCCATCGATGAATACTTTTTTCACAGCAGGGGTCCTAAAAAAATGAATCTAGCCTTATCAAACGTCATATTGATAAGCAATTAATCTAACAATAGTAGGTTAGTGTAATGCAACAGAGCGATACTGAATAGTTGCTTGCAGAGGCGACCAAAGAGAATTGGCTATTTTTGCTACATCGCTACCCGCGATAAAAAAATAATGCTATAAGAATAGACCTTATTTATTTCTTAATTTGTGTATTACTTCTCATTTTACATGGACACAAACGACAAGGCTAAACGAATATGAAACAGCCTCCAACGGTACTTATTGTAGACGATATTCCAGAAAATCTACGGGTACTCAAAGATGTGATAGATGCATTGGATTGCCAAATTGCGGTGGCCAACTCGGGCGAGCGTGCTTTGCAGTTGCTTGAAAGGACTCAACCTTGCCTAATTCTATTAGATGTCATGATGGGGGGCATTGATGGCTTTGAAACCTGCCGTCGTATTCGTTCACAACCTTCGTTTAATGATGTGCCAATTATTTTTATCACTGCGCTAACGGACGATATCAGTCGTGGTTTTGAAGCGGGCGGTAATGACTACATCAGTAAGCCTTTTCGTATCGAAGAAGTGCGTTCGAGAGTCCAACACCAGTTAGAAAAATTCCAGCTTGTGCGCGAGTTAAAAGCACTGACCCTATCATTGGAAGAGAAAGTGCGTGAACGCACCGCTGATCTGAACTTAGTCAATCGCAACTTACGTAAGGAAGTCCAAGAAAGGCGCTACATGCAAGACAGATTGAAATATCTGGCGCAGCATGATTTCGTTACTCAGTTGTACAACCGTGATGCGTTAGACGAACATATTTCTTACATTGTTTCTGATATTCAAGTGAATACCTTGGAGCATGTGCCGTATTTTCTATTGATCGACGTCAACGAGTTTCGTCTGATCAATGACTCTTGTGGCTGTATTGCAGGCGATGAGTTGTTGCATCAGCTGGCAGCGCTCATGAGCCAACTTGCCGATCCCCAAAACGATTTTTGCGCCCGTCTAAACGGAGACAAATTTGCCATTGTGATGAAAAAAGGCGGTCACCAAGGGGCGGCTTCTTATCTAAGAATGTTTAAACAAGCCTTGGATGATTATGCATTTATATGGAACGAGCGACGCTTTCAGATAAGTGCGACCCAGGTGGCCATTCCTTTGACTCGTGATATGGGCTCGTTTGAACAAGTTGTTATGCTGGCGGACGAGGTGTGTTACCAAGGCAAGAAATCGGGCACCCATACTCAAGTAATTAAAGACGCAAAAGATCTAGTCTGCCAAGAATACCGCGGCAACCTCAACTGGGGGTTACGTATTATGGACGGTCTTGAGAAAAACCTATTTGAAGTACATTTTCAACAAGTATGTTCGTTAACCCATCAGCAGCAGAAAAAGAAAATTGAAATTTTGGTGCGTTTAAGGAATGAAGAAACCGGCGATCTTATTTACCCAAATGACTTTATTCGTGCCGCTGAACGCTTTGGGATTATTTCCAAAATAGACCGCTGGGTGATTCACAACACCATGAAGCAATTGTCTGAACGCCGAGATTTGTGGGATTCCATTGATCAGGTGGCACTCAATGTGTCGGCTTTGTCTGTGCGTCAAGAAGGTTTTGCCCAGTATATTGTCGAACAGTTAGCGCACTTTCAGCTGGATGGGCGGAAGTTTTGTTTTGAATTGACAGAGACCGAGGCCTTAAACAACTTTAATGACACTCGTCAGTTCATGGCTTTACTCCATGAAAAAGGTTGCATCATTGCGCTGGACGATTTTGGTACGGGTTTTTCATCGTATGCCTATTTGACCGATTTGCCGTTCGATTTGATTAAAATCGATGGCATGTTCATCAAGGACATGCACGTTAACAGTGTGCACCTAGGCATGGTGGACTCCATCGTTAAGCTGGCCAAAATGCTCAATAAACCCGTGGTGGCGGAGTTCGTTGAAAACCAAAGCATAGTCGAAGAATTAACACGGCTGGGTGTTGAGTGGGGCCAAGGGTATTTCTTTCATAAGCCTGAGAAGCTCTAGCCTTGAAGCCCAAGCAACAAAATAGAGCAACACGCTAACGCCGCCGATTAAGGGGTTCGAACATGGATATCGATTTACCCACTATTCTCCATCTTCTGATAGTGCTTTTTATACTCACGGCTTTCGTATTAGGCGTGTTTCAGCTTGGCTTTCTTTTTCGTTTTAAACGTTTGCAGCGTCGCTATTCAAGAGCGATTTTGGCAACTAACGCTGGCGTGTGGGAGTGGTTTCCCAAAACCGGGCGCTGGTATGCCTCCTCCGAATTTTTTCATCAATTGGGGTTTAAAGAAGAAAGCACGCCTAAGAGCCTAGACGATTTGCTGATCCTCATGTCGACAGAAGACCAGCTTAAGTTTAAACAATGGCAATCAGAGCTACTTGGTCCTCACCAAGACACGGCGCCAAAGTCCATTCGATTCACTCTCTCCAATTCGTCTTTGCCTACCCAAACCCTTATCTCTCATAAGAACTATCAGGAGGAAGACGCAAATTTAAAACACTATTGTTTGGAAATGCGTGGCAATGTCGTCCGAAGAGACAGTCGTCAACGGGTACACAGTGTGGCGGGCATTCTGGAAGAAATCAGTCATCTAGTCGCCACAGAAAATGCCCTGATTAGTGCGCGTGAAGAAGCGCGACGTCGTGAATTGACCCTCTCTATTTTGCTGGACAATATTCCAGATGTGGTTTGGTCAAAAGATGAACAGGGACGTTACCTAGATTGCAATAAGGCGTTTCTGGACTTTAATGGGTTTTCAATTGGTG
>CAZBUC010000194.1:2558-4789 GCA_964494965.1 uncultured Maribrevibacterium sp. | reverse complement strand
TAATGCTCAACGCCACGGTGGAAAAATATCAACAAGATCAACAAGATCAACAAGAAAAACAAGCTCATCAGGTGTGTTTGACACTCAAAGATGGACGCACTTTATTGGCTGATTTGCTCATAGGCGCAGATGGTATTCGCTCTGCGGTTCGAGAACAAATGCTAGGGGCGGAACGTGCGACTTTTATGGGGCAGGTGGCATGGCGTGGCGTTATTCCTGTTAGTGAATTACAGCGTGATATCCAGCCCGATGCCTGTGTGTGGGCAGGGCCAGGTCGGCATTTCGTCAGTTATTACGTGCGTGGTGGTGACTTTGTGAATTTTGTGGCCGTCGAGGAGCGGGATGACTGGCGCTCTGAGTCCTGGCGCGAAGAGGGAGATATTGAGGCTTTGCGACGCGCTTTTTCAGGTTGGCACCCTGAGGTGAGTGACTTGTTAAAATCCGCGACTCATACTTTTTTGTGGGCTTTAAATGGACGTGAAGAACTGACTACTTGGCACAATGGACGAGTGGCTCTGTTAGGAGACGCTTGTCACCCCATGTTGCCTTTTATGGCGCAAGGAGCGGCGATGGCCATCGAGGATGCCTATGTACTGTCCCAGTGTGTGGCTCGATATCCACTGGCAAAAGCGCTAAAACACTATGAGCAAGATCGTAAGCCGAGGGCGACTAAAATCCAACAAATGTCGAAAGCCAACGCGGGTTTGTATCATATGCAGGGCGGCGTACTGGGTAGAATCAAGCTAAGGGCTTTGCAAGTGGCTGGCCATATGATGCCGAGTGTGATTCAGTCTAAATTGGATGCTGTCTACGGTCATGATGTCATTACAGAGTGCCAAAAAATGCAGTGATGGAAATCAGACAATGCAAATTCAATAATAGAGAAAAACCCTGCATTTGCTTTTTTTATTCTCATTTGGAATATAGAATATAGTTTAGTGATTTATTTGTTATAACGTTTTGTCACTACCACATCGCGATTTATTATTGGTCTGAGGCGCTGGTTTTTACTACTATCTGCGCCTTTCCTCCCAAGACCACAAGTTATGGGATTCACTCACTCTGGAAACCTCAGACGATATGACTTCTAAATCTCCTTTGGCGCTCTTGCCATTATTATTGTTTCTTGTTCTTTTTGTTGGCAGTGGCCTTTGGTATCAATCTCAAGGGGTCGACTTTGCGTTTTATCAAATCTCTGCCCCTGTGGCTATTTTACCCGCGATTGCTTTGGCTATTTTGCTTGGTAAAGGCCACTTTAATCAGCGTATTGAAACCTTTATTAACGGGGTAGGTGATAACACTATTATCACCATGGTGCTGATTTATTTGTTGGCGGGTGCGTTTGCCAGTGTGGCTAAAAGCGTCGGCGGTGTGGATGCAACGGTCAATTTCGGCTTGAGTATTGTTCCTCCCTCTTTGTTGTTGCCGGGTTTATTTGTTATTACGGCGTTTGTGGCAACGTCTATGGGAACCTCCATGGGGACTATCGCCGCGATTGCTCCGATTGCAATTGGGGTGGCTGAAGCGGCAGACCTTTCTTTGTTGTTAACCGTTGGCACTGTGATTGGTGGCGCCATGTTTGGTGATAACTTGTCGATCATTTCCGATACCACCATAGCCGCAACGCGTACCCAAGGCTGTGAAATGCGCGACAAGTTTCGCATGAACTTTAAAATTGCTTTGCCTGCGGCGCTGATTACTCTGGTGTGGTTGTTTTTTCAAAGCGGCAACGCCCGTGTTGATGAGATAGGTGACTATGATTTGATCCGTATTTTGCCTTATGTGGCGGTGCTAGGGTTGGCCGTTGCTGGAGTGAATGTGATCTTGGTGTTGTTTAGCGGCATCATTATGGCGGGTGTTATTGGGCTATCGATGCAGGCGGATTACTCGGTTGCTTCTTGGTCAACAGATATTTATGCAGGCTACACCAGCATGCAGGAAATCTTGATTCTTTCACTGTTGATTGGTGGTTTGGGTGCCTTGATGAAATCCCAAGGCGGTTTGGATTGGCTGGTGGGGGCGATTGAGCGCATCAGTCGTGCGCTTGGAGCAAAAGAAGGATCAACGCGAGCCGGTGAACTTAGCATCAGTGCGTCGGTCGCTCTGACGAATTTATGCACGGCCAATAATACAGTATCCATTTTGATCAATGGGTCGGTTGCTAAGAATATAGCAGAGCGCTATAAAGTTGATCCAAAACGCAGTGCCAGTTTATTGGACATTTTCTCTTG
>CAZBUC010000194.1:0-2548 GCA_964494965.1 uncultured Maribrevibacterium sp. | reverse complement strand
CTCTTGTGTGGTGCAAGGCGTGCTGCCTTATGGTGCACAAATACTCTTGGCTTCTTCGTTAGCCAGCGTGTCTCCTCTGGCCTTGATCGGTTATGTTCAGTACAGCTGGCTATTGGCGGTTGCCGCCTTAATTTCTATCATGGTGGGTTGGCCAAAAGGTGATAAACAATCCGCTTAGTATTCACGTTTAAATAACCATTCCTCTTTCAAAAGCTTGTTTGTCTGCACGTCACTGTGCAAGGCAAACAAGCTTTTTGGCTTCTGGCTTTTTGGATCCCGACGCTAGAGAGTAAGTTTGTAAGTCGTGAAAAGTACGCGAAATGATAAAATAAACACTTGGTATGAAGAGTGCACATTTATTTGCACGTTTTGGCGTAGGTTAGGACACACGCTTAGATTATAGTGTTAGGAAACGAATATTCTGCTTACATTAAAAGGAAGTCATCTCAATGCTGTCTAAGTTCAAGTACGCTTCAGGTTTGTTACTTACCTTATTTCTTTTCGGTTGCCAACAAGACGAATCTCCTCAAGCCTCGGCTCCGCCACCGCCTAAGCCCCAAGTTGGAGTAACGGCGATCCAACCGCAAAAAATTGATCTCATCACAGAACTGCCAGGACGCACGACATCCAGCCTAGTGGCTGAGATACGTCCTCAAGTGGGTGGTATTGTTAAAAAACGATTTTTTGAGGAAGGTCAGACCGTTAAGTCTGGTGATTTGTTATATGAATTAGATGATTCGACTTACGTGTCATCCTATAAACAAGCGCAAGCTACCTTGGAATCTGCCAATGCCAGTGTGAAGTCTGCACAGCTAAAGTTTGAGCGTTATACCCAGTTGCGTAGACAAAACAACGTCTCACAGCAAGATCTTGATGATGCACAGGTGGCCTTCTTGGAGGCGTCGGCTAGACAAAAGGGCGCGGAAGCCGCATTGGAAAGTGCCAAAATCAACCTAGATTACACTAAAATTCGCTCTCCTATTGACGGTCGTATCGGCATTTCTCAGGTGACGGTGGGCGCGCTCGTGACCGGCAGTCAAGCAACGGTGATGACTACGGTGAGATCGTTAGATCCTATTTTCGTTGATTTGGCTCAGACCAGTTCAGACCAACTTAAACAGCGCACTTTTCTCGCACAAGAAAATGTTGAAAAAGGCTCTAACAAAGTTATTTTGATATTAGAAGATGGCAGCATCTATCCGTATGAAGGTACTTTAAAAGCGCGAGAGGTCAGTGTGAATGAATCGACGGGCAGCGTGACTTTGCGAGCAGAATTCCCTAATCCGGACGATCTTTTATTGCCGGGTATGTTTGTTCGTGGTCGCATTCATGAGCTGACTCATAATGCGGCGCTTTTAGCGCCACAGCAAGGGGTGTCGCGGGATGTGAAGGGCAATCCAATAGCCTTGGTCGTTAATGAGGATAATGTGGTTGAGAGTCGCGTGCTGAGTGTAGAGCGCACCATTGAAAATCAGTGGTTAGTGTTAGATGGCTTGTCAGCCGGTGAGCAAGTCGTTGTCGAAGGTTCTTCAAAAGTGCGTGCTGGCAGCGAAGTAAGAACCGTGGAGATGATCCGTGATAGTGAAACGGGCGCCATGGTAACGGCCACAACGGCAAATAGTACTTCGTCAGAAGGGAATTAAGTTATGTTTGCGCAATTTTTTATTAATCGTCCGGTATTTGCGTGGGTAATTTCCATTGCCATTATGTTGGCAGGCCTTGCGTCGATAATAAACCTGCCTATCTCCCAGTATCCTGATGTGGCACCGCCGACCATCAGTATTTCAGCGACCTATTCAGGGGCATCGGCAGAAACGGTCGAAAACAGTGTTACCCAAGTATTAGAGCAACAACTGACGGGGTTAGACGGCCTCTTGTATTTCTCTTCGTCGAGCAGTTCCACGGGGCGCAGCAGCATCAATGTGACATTTGAACAGGGTACGGACGCAGATATTGCCCAAGTTCAGGTACAGAATAAAATACAGCAAATTTCTTCTAATTTGCCTACTTCGGTACAGCAAAACGGTGTGTCGGTAAGAAAATCGAATTCTGGCTTTTTGTTAGTCGCCTCTATTTATGACGAAACTGATCAAGATTCTGCGAGTGATATCTCCGACTTTCTTGTGTCAAATGTTCAAGACTCGGTATCACGAGTTGGTGGGGTAGGCAGTATTCAGGTATTTGGTGCCGAATATGCCATGCGAATTTGGTTAGACCCTTTAAAATTGGCGTCATATAAACTGATGCCGTCGGATATTTCAGCGGCAATTAGAACCCAAAATACACAAGTGGCGGCAGGCAGTTTAGGGGCTTATCCTGTAGTGGAGGGTCAAGAGTTAAACGTGACTGTGACAGCTCAGTCTAAACTGCAAACGGTAGAGCAATTTAAAAACATCATACTGTCTTATGACGACAGCGGTGCGACCGTGCGTTTAAGCGATGTAGCGAATGTTGAATTAGGCAGTCAATCTTACGCGTATATTTCTCGCCTGAATGGTCATCCAGCGTCAGGTTTGGCGGTTATGTTGGCCCCAGGAGCCAATGCCTT
>CAZBUC010000193.1:0-4797 GCA_964494965.1 uncultured Maribrevibacterium sp. | reverse complement strand
TGCACCAGTAGCTCAGCTGGATAGAGTACTCGGCTACGAACCGAGCGGTCAGAGGTTCGAATCCTCTCTGGTGCACCATCTATGTAAATCCTCCTATATAATGCTATCTCGTTTTTAAATTCTGTTACTACAGACGCCTTTACATGTATTTTTTGTTTTAAAAAATTAATGTCGTTGTTTAGAATGGCTTTTCTGTCATTATTTCTTTGAACTTATTAACTAACTCTGTGACGGTTTGACTGCGTCGTAAGTCATAAAGGTGATGATTGACTTGATGAAATTCGAATTTCAAATGCCCGCACCATTGTTTTAGTCTTCCCAGTGCTGATATGTCATCGTAGTTATTTTGCAGTGCTAATGCGTAGTGTGCGAACAGTTCCGCAAAATCTGTTGTATCGGATGTGCTAACTTCACCATTGAGTTGCTTTCTTATTTGATGAAAGGCGAATGGGTTGTTCAGTGCGCCTCGTCCTATCATGAAGTGTCGACATCCTGTAATAGATTGGCAGCGCAGCAATGTGTTTGTATCGATAATGTCTCCGTTTGCAACCACCGTCATCCCCGTTTTATCTTGAATGCTTCCGATTTTTTCCCATCGAGCTGGTGGCTTGTAGCCGTCTTTTTTGGTGCGTCCATGAACGGTTAGAGTGTTCGTTCCTGCGGCTTCAATGGCGGCCACATTATCAAAAAGTAAAGCCTCATCATTAAATCCAAGGCGGATTTTTGCTGACACTGGGATATGTGCTGGCAGCTTTTTGCGTATGCCACTCATGATGTCATGCAATGTTTGAGGTGTCTCAAGTAAGACCGATCCTCCACCATGGCCGTTTACGCGTTTGGCTGGGCAACCAAAGTTCACATCAATGTGTGTTGCGCCGGCAAGCACAGCGTTTAGGGCGCTTTCGGCCATGAGCTCGGCGTTACTGCCTAAAAGCTGGGTGTGGACAGGGTGCTTGTACTCTGTTTGACCTTGATTTTGGAGTTCAGGGACGAGTCGGGTAAAGCTGCCGGTTGGGATAGGTTGTTGAGTGACACGAACAAATTCAGAAACAAAATAATCCATGCCACCGATTTTGGATAAGAGTGCTCTCATGGTGTGATCCATTACTCCTTCCATGGGTGCAACGGCTAATACAATTGTTTTTTGACTGTGCATCTTTGTTAAGTGTTGTTTTGAGCAAATGTTCACGAATTAAGTCTAACTGTTATGCAAAAAAAATATGAAACTGTTCTGGTTTGTGGTAAAAAATAGGTTATCAAAAATTAAACAGTGATCTTGGGCGTGCATCTGACCATATTGGCTTGGTACAAACAAGATGATAATGCAGGTAAAGATATTATGGATGGGTTGCTAGACGAAGGTTTGGGTTTAATGGCGTTAGGAATGGGGGCCGTGTTCCTGTTTTTGGTGGTGTTGATTTTTGCGACAACCATTATGTCAAGATTGATTAATCACTTATTTCCAGATACGCCCGCTGTTCTTCCTGTTTCGAGTAATCGCTCGGTTGCTCAGGCGTCGAGTAAGGCTGGTGTTGATGCAAAGATGGTAGCGGTTATTACAGCGGCAATTCATCAACACAGAAACAATAAAAACTCTAATTAAATTACCTAATTTTCGAATTTCTTTGAGGCTGAAATATGACTACAACGAAGCAACCTCTTGGCATTACTGATGTCGTTTTGCGTGATGCGCACCAATCTTTATTTGCCACTCGCATGCGTATTGATGACATGCTTCCTATTGCAGACAAGCTTGATCAGATCGGTTTTTGGTCGCTTGAATCCTGGGGGGGAGCGACATTTGATGCTTGTATTCGATACATTGGTGAAGATCCTTGGGATCGCATTCGAGAACTCAAAAAAGCCATGCCAAAAACACCACAGCAAATGTTGTTACGTGGTCAGAATCTCTTAGGTTACCGACATTATGCAGATGATGTTGTGGGGAAATTTGTGGAGCGTGCAGCTGTTAATGGCGTAGATGTTTTCCGAATTTTTGATGCAATGAATGACCCACGAAACTTAGAAACAGCCATTAAATCAGTTAAAAAACAAGGTAAGCACGCGCAAGGCACTATTTCGTATACTAAAAGCCGAGTTCATACGACCCAAAACTGGGTGGATTATGCCAAAACGCTTGAGGACATGGGGGCGGATTCTATCGCCATTAAAGACATGTCTGGCATTTTAACGCCTTACGATGCGTTTGAATTGGTGAGTTTGCTAAAAGCTCAGACTCAGTTAGAAGTGCAACTTCATGCCCATGCGACCTCTGGTTTGTCTGACATGACTATTTTAAAGGCCGTCGAAGCGGGGGTGGATCGTGTTGATACGGCAATCTCTTCTATGTCTATGACTTATGGTCATAGTGCTACTGAGTCTGTGGTGGCTGCTCTTCAAGGAACGGATCGTGACACAGGATTGGATCTAGAAAAACTAGAAGAGATAGCGTCTTACTTCAGAGAGGTAAGAAAGAAATACGCTAAGTTTGAAGGTTCGCTACGTGGTACGGATTCGCGGATTCTTATTGCTCAAGTGCCAGGCGGTATGTTGACGAATATGGAAAGTCAGCTAAGGGAGCAAGGTGCGGCGGACAAATTTGATGAAGTGTTAAAAGAGATTCCGAAAGTTCGCGAGGATCTAGGTTTAATTCCTTTGGTGACGCCGACGTCGCAAATTGTTGGTACTCAGGCTGTGTTGAATGTGTTAACCGGCGAGCGATACAAGTCCATTTCAAAAGAAACGGCTGGGATTTTGAAAGGTGAATACGGTGCAGCGCCTGCAGAATTTAATAAAGAGCTTCAAGCGCGTGTCCTTAATGGTGCTGAAGCAATCACTTGTCGCCCAGCTGATTTGTTGTCACCAGAAATGGATAAGCTAACAGATGAGTTGCTGGTTTTGTCTAAAGAAAAAAATATTGTCTTATCCAGTGATCAGATTGATGACGTTCTGACTTATGCTTTATTCCCACAAATTGGGCTTAAATTCTTGCAAAACCGTGGTGATTCAAGTGCATTTGAGCCTGCTCCTACCCTTGTGTCTGATGCCGAAGACTCCAAAGTGGAAACGGTTGCAAGCAAAGCCGATTCTAAAGAGTCTGGTGTCTACACTGTTTCTGTTTCGGGTCAGAGTTTCGTTGTTCAGGTAACCGATGGTGGTGATATTAGTAATATTCAGCCAGTTACGGCTCCAGTCCAAGAATCTTCCGTTCAGTCTTCTTCTGCGAATACGGCAACTTCTGCTGGGGAGAGTGTTCCAGCTCCTCTATCAGGCAATATTTTTAAAATATTGGTTGCTCCTGGTGAACAGGTTGAGGAAGGTCAGACAGTTATTATTCTAGAAGCCATGAAAATGGAAACAGAAATATCGGCTCCTAGATCGGGCGTTGTGGGTGCTATCAATATTAAAGAGGGTGATTCGGTTCAAGTTGGCCAGTCACTTTTTACTCTGTAGGTTAGGAATAATAAATAATGGAAAGCAAGCTTCTCAATTTATATCACGATACAGGGTTTTATCAGCTTCAATTTGGTCAGCTGATTATGATTGGTGTGGGTCTGATTTTAGTTTATTTGGCAATTAAGAAAAAATTTGAACCACTCTTATTGTTGCCCATTGGTGTCGGTGCCATTCTGGTGAATATTCCTGGTGCGGGTATGATGGCGGCACCCGTCTACGATGCTGCAGGTCACATGGTATCGCCAGGTGGACTGCAGTATTATATCTACCATGCTGGTATTGAGACAGGGTTGTTTCCCTTGCTTATATTCATGGGGGTAGGGGCGATGACGGATTTTGGCCCTATGTTGGCAAACCCTAAAACTTTACTGCTGGGTGCTGCTGCGCAATTTGGTATTTTTGCCACTGTAATAGGTGCCGTATTGTTGGGTGCCTTTGGTATCATGGACTTTACGCTGGCGGATGCCGCGGCTATTGGTATTATCGGTGGGGCGGATGGCCCGACAGCCATTTTTGTTGCTAGTCGACTTGCTCCTGACTTGCTTGGTGCAATTGCCGTTGCTGCATACTCTTATATGGCTTTAGTGCCATTAATTCAACCGCCTATAATGCGAGCGCTGACCACCAAAGAAGAGCGCTCTATCAAGATGGAACAATTGCGCCCTGTATCCAAAGCAGAAAAGATAGTGTTTCCGGTTGTTGTTATATTGTTGGTTGCGATGTTTTTGCCATCCGCGGCACCATTATTGGGAATGTTTTGTTTCGGCAACTTAATGCGTGAGTGTGGTGTTGTTGATCGTTTAAGTGAAACCGCTCAAAATGCTTTAATTAATATCGTGACTATTATGCTTGGTTTAGGTGTGGGTTCTAAGTTGAGCTCTGAGGAATTCCTCAATATAGAAACGCTAGGGATTTTGAGTCTAGGTTTAGTAGCGTTCTCAATCGGTACCGCGTCTGGCGTCTTAATGGCGAAGTTGATGAATCGATTGTCAAAAGATGCGATAAACCCACTTATTGGAGCGGCAGGTGTTTCTGCTGTTCCGATGGCGGCGCGAGTGGCTAATAAATTAGGCTTAGAAGCGAATAAGCAGAACTTTTTGTTGATGCATGCAATGGGGCCAAATGTGGCCGGCGTGATCGGCTCAGCTGTTGCGGCTGGTATTATGTTAAGTTATGTGGGTAGTTGAGTAGATCTACAATTTCTTAACAAGAAAAGGATGCTTCGGTATCCTTTTCTTGTTTTAAAAGTTCTTTTATTTAAAAATAACAAAAACTGTTAAAAAGTACTTGCGCTAAAAAATAAAGACTGTACTATACGCCTCCACTGACACGGACAACGAC
>CAZBUC010000192.1:3349-4817 GCA_964494965.1 uncultured Maribrevibacterium sp. | reverse complement strand
CCCGGCATATGCACATCCATTAAAACAATATCGGGTTGAAGCGCCCTAGACTGCAAAATGGCTTCCTCACCACAATGCACCACACCCACAACCTCAACCCCTTCTACATCCTGTAGTACGCGACTAATTCCGTAGCTAACCACATCGTGGTCGTCAACAATCAATACTTTTAACATAACAACCCCAACAATCTTTTCTACATAGTATCGATTCCTTACGTGGCGAAAGGAATCTCGCTTTCGGCCTCCTGCCTAATGACAT
Organism: uncultured Maribrevibacterium sp.; assembly: GCA_964494965.1. Taxonomy (GTDB): domain Bacteria; phylum Pseudomonadota; class Gammaproteobacteria; order Pseudomonadales; family Marinomonadaceae; genus Marinomonas. The sequence continues at coordinate 4,556 of CAZBUC010000192.1, read as the reverse complement.
TTATGTTACCCAACAGAGCACAAAAAACCACGATTATTCTGGTAACTTTTCGTGATAACCTAATTCCGCTAGTTTTTTTTGGCTTATTTCTCGATACCGCGCCCGTACACCCGTACCGCTGGTTTTTTGAGTGTAATACAAATGCGGTATGATTTTCGCTTCATCAAGTGACAAGGTTTTCGCAATGTGCGCTGCCAGCGCCGAGACACTCAAGGTTTGTTTGTTTTCTATCATCACCACTTTTGGGATCACCAAACGCTCACCCGCGATCACTCTGTCCACCACCTCAACAAAGCTGCGTTCAAACAAAGGCCAGGTAATACGTTCTTCTTCCGATTTAAGCTTATACCACCCCACCTGAGAAGCGGCAAAAAACACCGCTGGATGATGCCATTTATACGTCAAAGGATCCGTTCGACAAGCACAGGCTTCTAAATAGGCCGTGCGAGGGTCAGGCAGCCCGTAGGCTTTATAAGCAGTGTTGATTAACTTTAAAAACTCTGAAATCGTCGGCGGCCAAGCATGCACTTCTTTCGTACGTTCCACCGCATAAGCCAATAGAGGCTCTTGAAACCCTTTTAGCGCAATCGCCCACTCACGCTTCGCCAGCTTAACCTCATCCGAAGTACTGTAAGCCGACGCAAACTTATGGGTGTAAATCGCTTTAAAACGCGCAAACAACATATTGACCAAGATACGCGTTTGTTGCTCTGCCTGAGTCGGCCCAGCATCACGCTCTTGCTGATACTCACCAGTCTGTGTCGTGGATGTTGCTGAGGGCATCGCTAACTTGTTCTTTAGAGGTTCTACTAAATTTTGAACTGCTTGTGGTTCCTTCATATGAAGACCGATCCGATTGTTTGTATTGCCACTGACGTTTTACGTATTTAAAAAATTCACTGTTCCAAGTTCTCACATTTTTACGCTGCTCTTTGATTCTAAGCAAGAACTCTGTTTGCAGCGACAAAGCAAACTCACGCGCAATGCCAGCTTGTACTATTTGTTCTAACGTCGCCTCTTCAGGTTGCCACTGATCAGGTTGTCGGGCACGTTCTTTTTGTTCTAAATATAAATCAAAATCTGTCACACCTCGACGATCATTCACCACCGGGGGGGAAGAAGGCGCCGCATACTGTCTTGCGGCCACTTTCGGTGGATATCCCTTCGACTGTGGGGTGAATTCCGCATGATTATCCCGTGACGCGGC
>CAZBUC010000192.1:0-3339 GCA_964494965.1 uncultured Maribrevibacterium sp. | reverse complement strand
TCTTGCTCATCAAGGCGTCGCTTTTATCTTCAACAGGCGCGGCAGGGGGCGACATTGGCGCCGATTTCTCAGGGGTAGCCAAAGGCGATGAAGACAGCTGTATACTAACAAGATCATCCTGCCGCTGAAAATTTAACAACTGACTAATCTGCAAATTCGTCAGTAAACGCATCAACATCGGCATGGTCCAAAATGGCAACTGCATACCCAGCTGGCTCATTTTTACCCGCAAAACCTGAGTGTTAGCAAGATAAGCCTGTTGCTTTAAAAACGTCAACAACACGGTTTCTTCTAAACCAATTTGAGCCGCCAGTGAAAATGATATCGGTAATGAATAGTCGTTATCCAACATAAGCCTCGCTTTACAAATTTAGTGCGCCAGTCTAACAAAAGGCTGCTTTATAAGCACCCTGTGTGGCCCTTACCAATAGGTGTTTATCACCCTAAACGCCTATTTTCTTTACCGAGATAGATTCTAGCTTGAAGTTTGGAACTTTCCCCCGCATATTAAGTCTATTGAATGTCATAAACCTTAAAGGAGTTACTCCATGCGTTACAACGAAGCCCTCTCGTCGACACATTCGTCACAAGCGGCAAACAAAACGCTCCGCAATACTTACGGACTGTTGTCGCTAACCCTATTGTTCAGCGCCTTCACTGCGGGCGTGAGCATGGCATTGAATCTACCACATCCAGGTTTGATCATTACCCTAGTCGGCTTTTACGGCCTACTATTTTTAACCCATAAATGCCAAAACAGTGCCACTGGCCTGCTTTGTGTGTTTGCACTAACGGGTTTCATGGGAATCACGCTAGGACCTATCCTAAGCATGTACCTAAGCTTACCAAACGGTGCCAGCTTAATTATGAGCGCCCTTGGTATTACTGGATTGTCGTTTCTTGGCCTGTCTGCTTACGCGCTGGTTTCTAAAAGAGACTTCAGTTTCCTAAACGGCTTTATTACGGTAGGTTTTTTCGTTTTGCTGTTTGCGGTAATCGCAGGATTCTTCGTGCAAATGCCCGCGTTGCAAATCTTTATCTCTGCGGGCTTTGCCTTGTTTTCTGCAGCGGTGATTCTGATGCAAACCAACCAAATCGTACGTGGCGGTGAAACCAACTACATCATGGCTACAGTGACATTGTATGTCTCTCTATACAACATGTTCCTAAGTGTATTGGCGTTGCTTGGTATGGCACGCGACGAGTAATACCCAAACGTGACGTATACATGTGAACAGTAAAAAGAAAAAGGCCGCTGACTGCGGCCTTTTTTGTGTGTAAAATTTGCCTTATCATTTATTTAGGGCATTTTTAATGCAATACACTCTGCTTATCACCGGTTCGCCATACCAAAGCAAAGCCTGCCATACGGCGCTACGCTTCATTCGTGCCGCCTTAACACACTACCCCAACAGCATTAAAGGGGTGTTTTTTTATGAGGACGCGGTATTAATTGGCAATCAGCTTGCACAGCCTCCAAGAGATGAAATCAACCTCACCCAAGCTTGGCAAGACATAGCACAACAACACAATATTCCCTTATATCTCTGTATTGCCGCTGCCGTTCGACGAGGCGTCACAAGTGAGAGCGAAAGTCGTCGTTATGAGCTGGACCAGCACACCTTAGCCACACACTTTCAACTGGAAGGCTTAGGCACCTTGGTGGACCTAATGAACAGCACACAAAAAATTATCCAGTTCAGGTAAATGTATGAAACGCACATTGATCCACCTAAACAGCAGCCCTTATGACAGCCTAGCCTGCAAAGAGGGCTTAGATCTGGCGTTAGTCTTGGCCACGTTTGAGCAAGCAGTCGACCTATGCGTATCCGGCGCCGCATTGGCTTTACTCACGCTTGAGCAAAACCCCACCACAGAACAAGGCAAAAATTTACACAAGCTGCTGGACGGTCTTGAGTTTTACGACATTGAAAACCTGTTCATCGAAACCAACGCCGCCATTCAACCAGACACCCTTTGGCAAGGCGCCCAATCTCTAGACAGCCAGCAATGGCAGGCCATGTTCTCCCATTATCAACAGGTTTTCAGGTTCTAATATGCGACTTCACCAAATCAACCAACTCACTTACCCTGAGCCATTAGAAAGCACCTGGCAAAATAGCCTACAGGCAGGCGATCAAGTATTACTGATAGAAAGTGGCATCTTGCGCACTCTGCAGCAAACAGACGCTCTACACGCCCTCATGGCGTTAAAAAATACTCAGCTTTTTTATCTACAGAGTGACGCCACCGCCTATGGAATCACTCCCAGCATAGGCTCCGGCTTATCAGACGAGGACTGGGTGACACTCACCTTTTCCGCTGAAGCAAATATAAGTTGGTAACCACGATGACAAACAACACAAGCCATCTCGATGCGCCCCTCGACGAGGAAGGCTATCTACTGAATTTACAAGACTGGACGCCAGCACTCGCTGAGCACCTGGCAAAAGAACTCGACCTAGAACTGACCGAGGCACACTGGGAAATTGTCTATCTACTGCGCGAATTTTACCAAGAATTCGAAGTCTCCCCCGCCATGCGCCCCTTGGTAAAAGCCGTCAGCAAAAAACTCGGAGCAGAAAAAGGCCGCAGTATTTACCTGATGACCTTATTTCCCGGCAGCCCACCTAAACTAGCAGCGAAAATCGCCGGACTCCCCAAACCGGCAAATTGCCTATAGGAAGAAACCATCACGCTACTATGAATATTTCCCATACCATTGCAATTTGCTTTGCAGGGTGACTACTTCTCCGATGATCAATAATGCTGGAGATTTTGCGTCGTTGGCGATCGAAACGTCGTATACGTCTTGGATGGTGGTGGTAAACACTCGTTGCTCACGAGTCGTGCCTTTTTCCACAATCGCCACTGGCATTGAGGGTTTCATACCAAAGCGAATCAAGGATTGGCTGATGTCTTTTAGCCCCGTCAGCCCCATGTAAATCACCAAGGTTTGGGCCGGATGAACCAACTCTTCCCAGGGTAAATCTGTCGTGCCGTCTTTCAAATGTCCGGTTAAAAACCGTACCGATTGCGCGTAATCTCTATGGGTCAAAGGAATGCCAGCATACGCCGCGCAGCCTGCCGCCGCGGTCACGCCAGGCACAACTTCAAACGGCACGCCTTCGTCTATCAGTTCTTCTAACTCTTCACCGCCGCGCCCAAAAATAAACGGATCACCGCCTTTAAGGCGCACCACCATGTGACCTTCTTTGGCCTTGGCTGCCAGCAAGCTGTTGATTTCTTCTTGGGGAAGACTGTGTAAAGACTTGGCCTTTCCTACGTACATTTTTTGTGCCGTTTCAGGAATCAGATCAATGATTTCTTTGCCCACTA
>CAZBUC010000191.1:2372-4872 GCA_964494965.1 uncultured Maribrevibacterium sp. | reverse complement strand
TGGCTCTGGCTGAGCAACAGCCGTTCTGCCAACATCAACACTACTTCCCACTACCTGCTCAACTTTTTCTACAACTTGCTGAGGCATATTTAGCTCAGCGGTTTTTACTTCAACCGCTGGACGTCCTTCCAGTCCTGTTGCGACAACCGTGACGCGCATTTCATCCCCAACACTTGGGTCAATCGCACAACCGATCACAACAGTGGCATCTTCTGATGCATATTCTTCGATGATACTGCCCACTTCAGTAAATTCAGACAGCCCAACTTCTTCGTTTGCTGTAATGTTTACCAACACACCGCGAGCACCCTTGAGATTAATATCTTCAAGAAGAGGGTTATGTATGGCCGCTTCAGCCGCAACTCGAGCACGATCTTCACCTGAAGCCGAACCAGTACCCATCATCGCCATTCCCATTTCTGACATAACCGTTCTAACGTCTGCAAAGTCGACGTTAATCAAGCCTGGTCGCATAATAAGGTCGGTAATACCTTGAACCGCGTTAAACAACACGTTGTTCGCTTCACCAAACGCTTTAAGAAGCGTTATGTTTTTACCTAAAACCGGTAACAATCTTTCATTTGGTACCGTAATTAATGAATCGACATTATCTCGTAATTCTTTAACGCCTTCTTCAGCCACTTTTGCGCGACGACGCCCTTCAAATGGGAAAGGCTTGGTCACTACAGCAACGGTTAAAATACCAAGCTCGCGAGCAACTTTGGCGATAACGGGTGCAGCACCCGTACCAGTACCACCGCCCATGCCCGCTGTAATAAACACCATGTCAGCGCCGGTCAAAAGCTGTGTAATCTTTTCTTGATCTTCCAAAGCAGAATCACGCCCCACATCAGGGTTAGCGCCAGCACCTAAACCTTTGGTGATGGTGGAACCTAGCTGCAATGAAACGCCTGTTTCAAACCCAATTAACGCTTTAGAGTCCGTGTTGGCACAAATAAATTCAACACCTTCTAGGCGGTTTTCCAACATATGACGGACTGCGTTACCGCCACCACCACCAACACCGATCACTTTTATTACGGCGTTATCTGAAAGGTTATCCTCAGCTAAATCAAAGACATTCATGGGCTTATCGCTCCTCAATAAATTACAATCTATTCCAACTAAATATGACTCTGAAACCAGTGTTTCAAATTGTGCCACGCCTTCGCTACACTGAAGGAAGGCCTAGTTTCTTTTTGAGCCAGAACAGATGTTTCTCGTTTAATTTGAGTCTTAGACATTGTCCGCTTAGAGGTTTCAGTGACTTCAGCCTCTTTACTACCATAAGCCAATAAACCAACACTTGTTGAATATATAGGGTTATCGACAATATCAGACATTCCTTTAGTACAATCTGGCAAAGATAATCGAACTGGCATCTGAAAAACTTTCTCAGCCAGTTCCGCCGCGCCTTCCATTAACGACGTACCCCCAGTAATTACGATGCCTGCAGGGATTCGCTCTGCGTATCCGCTGCGTCTTAATTCTTCCAAAACTAAGTTGTAAATTTCTTCGTACCTAGCCTCAACAACCTCCGTCAAAGCATGACGACTGATTGATCGAGGCTGACGATCACCCACGCTAGGCACCTGTAGAACCTGCTCTGCAGAGGCCATAGATGACATAGCACAAGCGTATTTGACTTTTATTTCTTCTGCATGCTGGGTCGGCGTTCTCAGCGCCATCGATATGTCGTTGGTCACTTGATCACCTGCAACAGGAACAACGGCGGTATGATGCAAAGCGCCATCTAACCAGACGGCTATGTCTGACGTGCCAGCACCAATATCAACCAAGCACACGCCTAAATCTTTTTCATCATCACTCAAAGAAGATTCGCTGGAGGCAAGCTGGGACAAGATAACACCATCCACCCCTAGGCCGCAGCGCTTAATACATTTTTCAATATTCATCACGGCATTAACCGCGCCAGATATCAAATGTACATTTGCCTCTAACCGCACACCTGACATACCAAGAGGGTCTTTAATGCCTTCTTGTGAGTCAATATGGTATTCCTGCGGCAAAATATGAAGCACACGCTGATCAGAAGAGATTGGCACGGCTTGCGCCGCATCGATTACTCTGTCTATGTCTTCTTTTTGCACTTCGCCGTTTTTAACGGCAACAATGCCATGAGAATTCAAGCTGCGTATGTGACTGCCAGCCACACTGACATAGACAGAGTGAATATTGCACCCTGCCATTAATTCAGCTTCTTCTACTGCGCGCTGAATGGACTGCACTGTAGATTCTATATTGATAACGACGCCGCGCTTCATCCCTTTAGAGACATGAGATCCAATGCCAACTATTTCCAAGCTACCATCAGCCAGAACTTCGCCAACCAAACAAATAACTTTTGATGTGCCTACATCCAAACCGACTATCATTTCACCTTCCCGGCATCACGTATCGTTGTTATATGACCTATCGCCTTGTTTGAAAAAGCAACAAACAGGCCAATATCATTCATTTTTTTTCCAACCCACAGCCA
>CAZBUC010000191.1:742-2362 GCA_964494965.1 uncultured Maribrevibacterium sp. | reverse complement strand
TCAATAGAGGTTATCCGGTCTATTCTACCCGATAAATCGCTTTTATACACTGCGATAAAGCGTTGTAACCGCTCTAATATTTCTTGGCGGCCAAGCTGTACAACAAGCCCATTAGTGAAGGCTATAGTCCAAGCGCCACGGGGCTCTAGCGTTAACACAGCCACTCGCAAAGAAGTGGGTGCAAGAACTTGACTGACTAAACCAAACTGTTCTAAAACAACATCACTGGTACCTACCGGACCTAGCAGGCGAGTAAGCGGCAAATCTGGCACTCTTAACGGCGAAAACACGGACGCCGATGTGGAGATAAGTTGCCGTTCCCCCCAGTATGCGAGAGGCGTATGTTCATACACAAGCACCTGCAAAGTGTTTGGCCATACTTTACGAATTTCTGCCCTTGACACCCATTCTGAGGACGTCGCAACCGTCAGTGCGTCCGATAATGAAAGACTAAGAAGACTCTGACCTAATAAGGGGGAAAAATCGTCACGTAATTCCCCTTCAGTGACGTATATCAAATCCCCTTTGATGTCGAGCTTTTGAATGGTAAACCACGCGTTTGGCGATTTTTCGCCTTGGAAGATAGCAACCAAAATCAGTGTAATGGCTCCGATTAGCGCCGCAATCCTCATACGTTATTTATAACCCGCTTTTTCCCAGGCACTTTGTGCTATTTTTTCAACCAACGTAGCATAATCAATTCCAACATAGGCTGCCGCCATAGGCACCAAACTGTGAGACGTCATTCCCGGAGCCGTATTAACCTCTAATACCCAAAACACCCCATCTTGATCACGCATAATATCAACACGCCCCCAACCGGAGCATCCTAGAGACCGATAAGAATCGAGCGCCAACATCTGTAATTCGTTCTCATCATCTTCACTCAAACCACAAGGCAATAAATACTCTGTATCCATTGCGATATACTTGGCATCGAAATCGTACAATTTATGCTCTGGTGCAGGCTTAAGACCGATGGCAGGAAAAGCCACATCATCAATGATAGTGACCGTAAACTCTGGGCCATCTACAAAGGCCTCAACCAATATATCTGAGTCATAAGAAAGTGCACTGATAAGCGCTTCATCTAACTCAGCACGATCCATCGCTTTACTAATCCCAATGGTTGATCCCTCTCTAGAAGGCTTAACAATCATAGGATAAGACATTGCTTGCTCAATCACATTCGCATCCGCACTGCCCACAAAAGACAAATACGCTGGAGTTGGTATCCCGATACCTTTCCAAAAGCGTTTTGTTAGAACCTTGTCCATCGCAAAACCACATGCCAGTGGTGCACTACCTGTATAAGGTTTACCAAGCATTTCAAGCAGCGCTTGCACACTGCCATCTTCGCCTTCACCACCATGCAAGGCAATAAAAGCGAGATCAAACGCGACAGATTGGAGTTGTACAATAGGGTCAAGTAAGGCATCAGGGCCATACAAATCAATTTCTGCCACTTGATAGCCTTTAGAACGCAACCCTTCTGCCACCAAGGTACCGCTTTGCAAAGACACTTCTCGTTCTGCAGAACGTCCCCCATAAATAACCGCAACAACCGATTCTTTCAACGATAGACTTTTTGATGAGGACATAAAATCAGATCCCGCTTAT
>CAZBUC010000191.1:0-732 GCA_964494965.1 uncultured Maribrevibacterium sp. | reverse complement strand
AGACACGGTACCAATATCACCCGCACCCTGAGTAATCAAAAGATCGCCGTCACGCAGCACATTGTTTAGTATCGAACGCAAGTCCGATTCACTACCAACATGAATCGGATCAACATTTCCACGTTGACGTATGCTACCGCACAACGAGCGACTATCCGCGCCGTTAATAGCCGTCTCTCCCGCAGAATACACCTCTAACAACAAGAGAACGTCGACTTGAGACAAGACTCGGACGAAATCTTCATAAAGATCGCGTGTCCGCGTATAACGATGAGGCTGGTACACCATCACCAACCGTTTTTCAGGCCAGCCAGCACGAATGGCTTTAATCGTCGCCAAAACCTCGCTAGGATGATGACCGTAGTCATCAACAAACATCACTTCTCCTCCCTTGGACAAAGACAAGGGCTTCTGCTCTTGGAAACGACGACCAACGCCTTCAAACCCCATCAAACCAGCCTGAATAGCGACTGGATCCACACCTAGGTCCGTTGCTACCGCAATGGTTGCCAATGCATTAAGAACATTGTGTCTGCCTGGCATAGGCAAACGAATTTTTAGTGGATCGCCGTCAGGACGATGCGCTAAGAACTCACAAAAACGCCCTGTTTGAACGATTTCCGTTGCGTAAAAATCCGCTTTTTGATCAATCCCGTACGTCAAAATCGGTCGACTCAGAGAGGGCAGAATTTCTCTCACATTCTCATCATCCACACACAACACAGCCAAACC
>CAZBUC010000190.1:256-4928 GCA_964494965.1 uncultured Maribrevibacterium sp. | reverse complement strand
TCTCACGCCGTGAAGCACTGGAACCTAAATCCAGCGTGTCTACCAATTCCACCACATCCGCATGTCGTGATAACGTTGCGAATCATAATGATATTTGGATAGGATGCAAGTGAAATTCATCTGGCTGCAAATAAATATTACGTTTAGATTCCGCCTTTCATGTTTCTGGGCAGGGACATTTTTCACAAAAAATGATTTAATATCTTCATTCAATTCAGTCATGCCAGATGAGCGAAATCATGGAAAGTCGACCTGCCTCTTTACTGTTAAATACTCTTGATCTTGTCACGCTTGCGGTCTTTGTGCTGTGCTGGTGGGGTTATGCTTTTTATGCGCTTTATCACTCTAAGCGGCGTGCATGTTTAGTCAGTGTCTTGCATCAGTTTAGATTGGCGTGGATGTCTCGTTTATTAAGACGTGATAACCGCATCGCCGATGCCTCTGTAATGGCAAACCTAGAAAGAAGCAGTCTATTTTTCGCGTCGAGTAGTTTGTTGATTATTGCGGGTTTATTTACCGCTTTTAATTACTCTGAAAAAGCCATTGGGATTTTATCCGATTTTTATCTTGTCTCCCCAATGAGCCAGCAAGAATGGGAACTGAAAATTATCGTGTTGGTGATTATTTTCTCCTATGCCTTTTTTACCTTTACCTGGTCGGTTCGACAATACAATTTCTGCTCTGTGCTGGTTGGCAGTGCGCCTTTGGCGACAGAGCGGGGGATTGAAGACAGTGAGCGTGAGCTATATGCCATGCACATGGCGCAGATATGCAGCCTTGCGGCCAACCAGTTTAATTATGGGCTAAGAGCCTATTATTTTGCTATGGCTTTTTGTGGGTGGTTTTTGGGGCCGTATTTTTGTATGGCGGCCAGTGTTATTGTTGTTGCGGTGCTTTATCGCAGAGAGTTTCGTTCTAAAACATTCAAAACCCTAAGCCGAGGCTTGGTAATGAAGTCCCATGCTTCCTAATTTCCCCAAACCCGTATCGGAAGAGAATACACCGGTAAATCGCACAGTAAAGCTCGACGATAGACTGTATCAATATCTTCTGGATGTGTCGGTTCGTGAGTCCGATTTATTAAGTGCCTTGCGCCGAGAAACCGCCCAATACCATATGGCGCGCATGCAGTTGTCACCAGAAGTGGGTCAGTTGTTGTCTTTACTGGTGAAGATGCAAGCGCCGAAAAAGCTACTGGAAATTGGCGTGTTTACTGGATACAGCACCTTATCAATGGCCACCGCCATGCCAAAAGACGCATCCCTGGTTGCTATTGAAAAGAAGCAAATGTGGCTAGACATTGCAACGCGTTATTTAGAGCAAGCTGGTGTCATGGATCGAGTGACAACCTATTGTGACAAGGCGTTGTCTGTTTTGGAGTCGTTTTTACCGGCTGAGCATGAATCCTTTGATTTTATTTTTATTGATGCCGACAAGAGAAATCTACTGGCGTATTATCACCTTGCCAAACAATTGCTTCGTCCTGGAGGGTGTTTGCTGATAGATAATACCCTCTGGTGGGGCAATGTTGCAGACAGTGCCTTTAAGGATAAAGACACGCAAATTGTTCGAGAGCTTAACAAAACCATTCACGCCGATGAAGAGGTCGAATTGTCTCTTATTCCTATCGGTGATGGACTGACTTTGGTTCGAAAGAATTAGCTTAATAAAACCCCTCAAACATACAAGATAGCGTTTTATAAAAGCAGGTATCCGCCTGCTTTATCCTTTCTTTATGTTCTAACCCTCTGATAGCCCTAGAATTAATGTGTCTTTTTACTGTTTTTAATGTGTCAGCCTCTTGAAATTCAATCAAGAGGCTTTATGTATAAGGCACAAGTGAAAAGAAATACGCCTTTGAACTTTGGTTCGAAGGTCCACTCAAATAGGAGCAAGCTACAACATGGCAACTGATACTCAAAAAGAAACATTAGGGTTTCAAACCGAAGTAAAGCAACTACTTCATTTGATGATCCACTCTTTGTACTCCAACAAAGAGATCTTTCTACGGGAGCTGATTTCGAACGCGTCTGATGCCGTCGATAAGCTTCGCTTTGAGTCTGTCGCTAACGCAGACCTTCTCGCCGAAGATCCAAATCTTCGTGTCCGTATTGAATTTGATAAGGACAGCAACACAGTCGTTATTGATGATAACGGCGTGGGTATGTCCCGTGAAGAGGCCATTACCAACCTAGGTACGATTGCCAAATCTGGTACCTCTGCGTTTTTAGAGCAATTAAGCGGTGACCAGAAAAAAGACAGCCAGCTAATTGGTCAGTTCGGTGTTGGTTTTTACTCAGCCTTTATTGTTGCCGATAAAGTTACTGTAGAGACGCGTCGTGCAGGTGCGGCGGCAAATGAAGCGATTCGCTGGGAGTCTGATGGCTCTGGTGAATTCACCATCGAAAACATCGACAAAGCCACTCGTGGTACTCGTATTACCTTGCACCTAAAAGGTGATGAAAAAGAGTTTGCGGATAACTACCGTCTACGTCATTTAGTGACCAAGTATTCAGACCATATTTCCATTCCAGTGGAAATGGAGAAGCCGGTTTATCCTGAAATGGATGAAGAAGGTAATCCTAAGCCAGTTGACGAGAACAAAGCGCCCGAGTTTGAAGCGGTTAACTCGGCAAAAGCCCTGTGGACTCGTTCGCGTAATGACGTGAGCGACGAAGAGTACCAAGAATTTTACAAGCACATTTCTCATGACTACCAAGAGCCATTGAAATGGTCTCATAACAAAGTAGAAGGTAAGTTGGAATACACCAGCCTGTTGTATATTCCATCAAAAGCGCCTTACGATCTTTGGAATCGTGATATGCAGCGTGGCTTGAAATTGTATGTTCAGCGCGTGTTTATTATGGACGAAGCAGAAGCCTTCTTGCCACCTTACATGCGTTTTGTGAAAGGTGTGGTGGATTCTAATGATTTGTCTTTGAACGTCTCTCGTGAAATTTTGCAAAACGATCATGCGGTTGATTCTATGCGTTCTGCATTGACGAAACGTGTATTAGATATGCTCAGTAAGATGGCGAAAAATGAGCCAGAAGATTACCAAAAATTCTGGAATGAGTTTGGTAACGTCATCAAAGAAGGTCCAGCTGATGACATGGGCAACAAAGACAAGATTGCAGCCCTGTTGCGCTTTAGCTCAACGCATACTGACGCACCTGAGCAAACGGTATCTCTTGCGAATTACATTGAGCGCATGACTGAAGGTCAGGATAAGATTTACTACATCTATGCAGAAAGCCACAACACCGCGAAGAACAGCCCGCACTTGGAAATCTTGCGTAAGAAAGGGTTTGAAGTCTTATTGCTAAGTGATCGTATAGACGAGTGGATGATGTCTTCTCTGCAAGAGTTTGAAGGCAAATCCTTCCAAGACGTAACCAAAGGTAAGCTTGACTTAGCTGACCAAGAAAATGAAGAAGAGAAGAAAGAGAAAGAAGAAAAGGCTGAGCAAATCAAGCCGCTTCTGGATCGCATGAAAACGGTTCTTGAGTCGAAAGTGACGGCGGTAAACAGTACCGATCGTCTAACCAATTCACCTGCGTGCTTAGTGGTTGGGGAATACGACATGGGTCTGCAGATGCGTCGTTTGCTTGAACAAGCGGGTCAGAAATTGCCTGAATCTAAGCCAACGTTGGAAGTGAACCCAGATCACCCGATTGTTGCTAAGATGGACGCTGAAACAGACGAAGAGCGTTTTGCGGATATGGCGTGGTTGTTGTTCGAGCAAGCTACCTTGTCTGAAGGTGGTCAGCTAGAAGACCCAGCTACCTTTGTTAGTCGCATGAACAAACTGATCGTGCAGCTAAGCAAATAAGGCTTAACTGATGAACGTAAAAGCCCATACTTTCACGAGTATGGGCTTTTTTGTGTTTAGGGTATTTGCTTCTTTTGACGATTTTCTTTAAGTTGTAACGACACTAAGGACAGTGTGTTTGTTTCAAAGGAGTGATCTATGTGTTTGAAAAAGTGTCTATTCGCCAGCTTGTTATTGCTTCCCGCCCTCGCATTTCCTCAGCCTGAGGTACAGCTTGCTTCCCTGTATTCGGATGATATTCAAGTTAACGAGTATTTGATCAGTGAAAAACTGGATGGTATTCGAGCCATTTGGACCGGTGAAGAACTCATTACCCGTCAAGGAAACGTTATCCACGCCCCCGATTGGTTTGTTAAGCCCTTACCTGAGGTTTGGTTGGACGGTGAACTTTGGTCTAAGCGTAATGATTTTGCTTATATTATGTCAACGGTAAGAAAGAATGACCCTGTGGACAGTGAATGGCGGAAAATCCATTACATGGTGTTTGACGCGCCTGATAAAGAAAAAACAATGCCATTTTACCGGCGCTATGAGCGTTATGCGCAAATTGTCAAAAATGTGAACGTGCCCCATGTGCAGGCCGTCGCGCAATTTTCAGTCGCAGATAATCATGCCTTAACCACATTATTGGATTCCTACGTGGAGCAGGGGGCCGAAGGCTTAATGTTGCATCGTAAGCAGGCGTTGTTTGAAAGCGGTCGTACTGACAATTTATTAAAGCTAAAACCGTACATGGATGCAGAGGCCAAAGTGATCGCCATTTTAAATGGCGCTGGCAAGTATGAAGGCATGATGGGGTCTATTTTAGTGGAAACACCGTTAGGCATTCGTTTTAAAATT
>CAZBUC010000190.1:0-246 GCA_964494965.1 uncultured Maribrevibacterium sp. | reverse complement strand
GAGGAAAGGCGTAATCCGCCACAGCCCGGTGACCAAGTTACATACAAATACCATGGCTATACGGAGCGAGGTATTCCCAGATTTGCCAGTTACCTAAGAGTTCGGGAGTAATAGAATAGCACTGACGCTCGCCTTGTCTGGTTAACGCGAGTCCGCTTTGTAAAGCATCAGCGGACTCGTGTCTGATTAAGACTTACCTTGCGCGATTGATTGGTTACATGCGCGATTAACCGACTAAAGACTAGG
>CAZBUC010000189.1:0-4955 GCA_964494965.1 uncultured Maribrevibacterium sp. | reverse complement strand
TAGCTTCTGGCGCTGGCGCTGAAGCCGGTTTGTGGGGTGCGATACTGGTTGGCTTGTTTGCCGCTATTTTTGGCGGCTCAACCAGCCTAATATCTGAGCCAACAGGCCCCATGACGGTGATTATGACGGCCGTACTCACTAGCATGATGGCCAGTAACCCAGACAGCGGGGTGGCGATGGCATTTACCGTGGTCATGATTGCGGGGCTTTTCCAGATTACACTGGGCTACTTGAAGCTCGGCAAATATATTACCCTAATGCCATACAGCGTTATTTCAGGCTTCATGTCGGGCATCGGTATCATACTAATCATCTTACAAATCGCCCCCTTTCTTGGCCAACCTTCCCCTTCTGGTGGCGTCATGGGGACTCTAAGCTCACTGCCAAGCCTACTCTTCAATTTAAAATTTTCTGAGCTCTTCCTCGGTCTTTTAACACTCGGTGTACTCTTTTATTTTCCAAAACAATGGCGCCGTTTTGTACCCCCTCAGTTGGTGGCTTTGGTTGCCATCACTTTTGTGTCTGTCATTTTATTCAGCGACGAAGACGTTCGTCGTATTGGCGTTATTCCATCCGGATTACCGTCCATTCACTGGCCCCACTTTGAGCAATCCGTCTTTATTGAAATGATCATTAACGGGCTCGTTCTTGGAACCCTAGGCTGTATTGATACGTTATTAACAGCCGTCATAGCTGACAGCTTGACACGTAAAGAACATGACTCAAACCGTGAGCTTATCGGCCAAGGAACAGCAAACTTCTTTTCCGGCTTATTAGGTGGTCTGCCAGGTGCAGGGGCTACTATGGGCACGGTTGTCAACATTCAATCAGGTGGAAAATCCCCTCTAGCTGGGATCACCAGAGCGCTCATATTACTTGTAGTGGTACTAGGTGCCTCTCAACTGATTAGCCCAATACCCATGGCAGTACTAGCTGGTATTGCCTTATATGTTGGCTTAAACATTCTCGACTGGAGCTTTTTAAAGCGCGCCCATAAAGTCGCCATGTCACCCACCATCATTATGTATGGTGTCATTGCCCTGACTGTGTTTGTTGACCTTATGGTGGCCGTTGGGATAGGTGTCTTTATCGCCAACATAATGACAATAGAAAAATTAAGTCGGTTACAGTCTGGCAATGTGAAAGCCATCAGTGATGCCGATGACGATATCCCTCTTTCCGACATCGAAAAAGATTTACTCGACAAAGCCGATGGACAAGTGTTGTTATTTTATCTTTCTGGTCCAATGATTTTTGGAGCAAGCAAAGCCATCGCAAAACATCACAACCGGATCCATAACTACAAAGCCGTTGTACTTGATCTAAGCGCTGTCCCCATGATGGACCTAACCATCAGTCTCGCTTTAGAAAACGCCATTAAAGACGCGTTAGACGTTAACTGCGATGTTTATATTTTCAGCCCCAATGGCCAAACAACCGAACGACTTGAAAAACTTGGTGTACTCAGTCGGCTTCCTCATGACGCTTTTTGCGACTCTCGTCAGTCCGCCCTAACATTGGCGGTTAATAACCTATCTAACCAGACAAAAACAACCACTATGAAAGACAACGGCGAAAGCTAAAAAATAATCATATAAAATTGATTTAGTAGTCATTAAAAAGGCTCGAAACTTTACTCTAGTTTCGGGCCTTTTATTTGCTGCTCACTATCACCGATAGTCTATAAGATGAACTTTTATTAGGAGGACATCTTTTCACGCAAAAAAAAGCCGCTTTTAATAAAGCGGCTTTTTCAGCTTAACGATTATCTACAATGATAAGCGACGAACATCACTTAACAAGGCATTCAGGTAAGTCATGAAGCGACCTGCATCACCACCGTTAACTGCTCTGTGGTCATAAGACAAACACAAAGGCAGCATGGTGCGAGGCACAAACTCTTTACCATTCCAACGTGGTTCAATGTCGGCTTTAGAAACACCAAGAATCCCTACTTCAGGCGCATTGACGATAGGTGTGAACCCTGTTCCACCAATGGCACCCAAGCTAGAAATAGTAAAACAACCACCCTGCATATCTGCTGACTTAAGTTGTTTAGCTTGTGCTTTCTTAATCAATTCATTCGCTTCTTTCGCGATTTGAATGATGGACTTCTTGTCTGCATCTCTTAACACAGGAACAACAAGACCAGCCGGAGAATCTACCGCAATACCAATGTGCACATAATGTTTTTGTACATAGCTTTCGCCATCAGACATTAGAGACACATTAAAGCTTGGGTTCGCCACCATCGCTTGCGCGACCGCCTTAATCAAGAATGGAAGCGGCGTCAATTTAACACCTTGTTTTTCCATCTCGCCTTTCAAATCTTTACGGAAGGCTTCAAGATCAGAAATATCCGCTTTATCAAACTGCGTTACATGAGGAACGACCAAAGCATTACGGGTCATGTTCTGCGCCGTTAAACGCTGAATTTTACTCATGGTAACCAGTTCAACTTCACCAAACTTACTGAAGTCTTGATCCGGCACGGTTGGTAAACCAGAGCCCATTGCCGCTGGTGCTGACACAGATTCAGCTTTGCTCACCGCATCTTTTACATAAGCATGAAGGTCTTCTTTCAAAATACGACCACGAGGGCCTGTAGGGCGCACCATGGATAGATTGACACCCAACTCTCTCGCTAACATACGTACAGCAGGACCAGCATGAACCTTCTTAGAAGGTTGTGACAATACAGCAGACTCTTTAGACGTCGCAGATTGTGCTTTTGGCGCTTCTTGCTTAGGCTGTGAAACAGAAGAAGTAGACTCAGCTTTCTGCTCGGAAGCTGTCGTAATGGGTGATGATTGAACTTCGCCTTCCACTTCAAGCTCAAGCACTAAGTCACCTTCTGACACCTTATCGCCCACTTTAATAGAGACCGACCTTACAGTTCCAGATTTAGGCGCAGGTATTTCCATTGAAGCTTTGTCCGTTTCAAGAACAATGATTGAGTCACCTTCTTCAACTTTATCACCCGCTGAAACAGCCACTTCAATAACTTCAACGCCTTCCGCACCACCAATATCAGGCACTTTAACAGACTCAACACCACCAGAAACGGAGGTCGCTGCAGGCGATGATTTTGGTGCTTCTGCTTTGCTTTCTGACGCAACAGGAGCAGATGATTCTGTTGTGATCATCAGGATATTTGTACCTTCAGAAACCGTATCACCAACCTTGACAGTAATTTTACCTATCTTGCCAGTAAATGGAGAAGGAATATCCATAGAAGCCTTATCAGTTTCCAATACGATTAAAGAATCACCTTCTTCAACCATATCACCTTCTGACACACACACTTCAATCACTTCTACATCTGTTGCACCACCGATATCAGGCACAGAGACTTGCTGTGCACCAGAAGATACCGGCGCTGAAGCCGCTGCCGATTGAGCCGGAGCCGGAGCCGATTCACTTTTGGCAGAATCAGAGGTGGAAGCACCCTCTACTTCAATAACAAGAACATCATCACCTTCAGAAACTTTATCGCCAACTTTCACCGATATACTGGTGACTTTGCCAGCCATAGAAGAAGGCACATCCATAGAGGCCTTATCTGTTTCTAGAACAATTATAGATTGGTCAACTTCAATACTATCGCCAACCTTCACACTGATTTCGATAACTTCGACGTCAGTCGCACCACCAATATCTGGTACTCGAATGATTTCAGTACTCACAGAAATCTCCTCTGTCTTAATAGACGCATCAAACTTAAAAACTTATTTGGCTCACGCTTTTTTCAGCTAAGCCAAATACCTAGCTTGTCAGGCAATTAGCACGTTACTGGATTTGGCTTTTCTGGATCTAAACCAAATTTAGCAATCGCTTCACTAACTACCGATGCGTCAATTTCACCGTCTTTTGCTAATGCATTCAAAGCAGACACCACCACCCAGTAGCGATTGACTTCAAAGAAGTGACGCAATTGAGCACGAGTATCGCTTCGACCGAAACCATCAGTTCCAAGCACGTTGTAAGTGCCTTTTACGAATGGACGAATCTGATCTGCGAAAAGCTTAATATGATCGGTAGATGCAATAACAGGACCTTTACCATCAAGACACTTTTCAACATGCGATAGACGAGGCGTCTCAAGTGGGTGCAACATGCTCCAACGACTTGCGTCCAAACCTTCACGGCGCAATTCGTTAAAAGACGTAACACTCCAAATATCTGAGTTGATACCAAAGTCATTGAAGAGGATCTCTGCAGCGGCTTCGACTTCACGCAGAATTACACCAGAACCAAGCAATTGGACTTGCTTTTTGTTGGCTTTCTTCTGATGAGACTTAAGCTTGTACATCCCCTTGATAATGCCTTCTTCAACACCTTCTGGCATGTCTTCATGAGTGTAGTTCTCATTCATAACGGTGAGGTAGTAGAAGACACTTTCTTTCTCTTGGTACATGCGACGCAAGCCATCTTGAACAATGACAGCCACTTCATAAGAGTAAGTCGGATCATATGACACACAGTTCGGGATGGTGCCTGCAAGAATGTGGGAATGCCCATCTTCATGCTGCAAACCTTCACCGTTCAGTGTTGTACGTCCAGCCGTCGCACCGATCAAGAAACCACGTGCCTGAGAATCACCTGCTGCCCACGCTAGGTCACCAACACGTTGGAAACCAAACATTGAGTAGTAAATGTACACAGGAATCATTGGCAAATTACTGTTGCTGTAAGACGTCGCCAATGCTAACCAAGCTGAGAAAGCACCTGGTTCATTTATACCCTCTTGCAGGATCTGTCCATCGGCTGATTCTTTGTAGTACATCACTTGGGTGTGATCGTGTGGCGTATAACGTTGACCTTCAGAAGAATAAATTCCCAATTGACGGAACATACCTTCCATACCAAAGGTACGAGCCTCATCGGCAACAATTGGCACGACACGCTTGCCAATCTTCTTGTCTTTTACCATCACATTCAATGCACGCACAAAT
>CAZBUC010000188.1:970-5020 GCA_964494965.1 uncultured Maribrevibacterium sp. | reverse complement strand
TTTTTCAAAACCTCCTCTTTTTTGAGATTTCCGGCTTCGTCAAAAAATTCACGGTCATCGCTGTCTCCCATGCCAATTAACTTGGCACCACGAATAAAGCCTACACACCACTCCTCTACCAAGATGCTGTATTCACCATCCACTTCTTGTTCAAGGTAAACGGGGTAAAAATCCCCAAACAACAAGCTGTTCATGGTTTCCATGTACATGATCAACACCAAGCTGAGGAATTCATCTTCCTGTTCGGTGGATTCCCAAACAGGCTGATCCTCATCCGCTCCCCAGATGGCATTGAG
This sequence comes from uncultured Maribrevibacterium sp., assembly GCA_964494965.1. Lineage (GTDB taxonomy): Bacteria > Pseudomonadota > Gammaproteobacteria > Pseudomonadales > Marinomonadaceae > Marinomonas. The sequence goes on along the minus strand of CAZBUC010000188.1, from coordinate 4,724 downwards.
CCACAGGTCGGGTTCCAACTCTTTGATAGAACAACCCAAGGCCGTTAAAAAGCCATCCAATTCTGATACACACATAAGCGAACGATCTGTTCCAAACGTCAGCAAATAATGATCAATCCTTTCATAAAGTACTTCTTCGCTGATGATTTCGTCGTTTTCTTCTTCAGACATTCATTCGTTTCCATTTAATTGAGCCATATGTAATTTTAGCGTATCTCGGCAAAAATAGATTCAGGACTTGGGAAAAAACCTACACTCCAATAATAAGAAATCTTTCCCCTTATCAAGTCCTTCTAACAAATTTGAAAATAGCCATAAGAGCAGTTCTATTTATCCTATACGCTTAATTATAACTTTGAACGTATTACCATCTCTGTCATCAATTAATTCAATGTCTGAATACGCTTTAAACGCTCGTTTAATGCCACTACCCAAACCCCGATATGGCAAGACTTTTGGAGCGAACGAGGACAAGATTGGGTTTCTAACATTCGAGTTACCCATTTTGATATTTTCTATCGTTAAATTATTGGGCAAGTGACCGGGACTAACGATTTCAATTCGATCACCAAACACCAAAACCTTAACCGGTGCTGATACAAAGTAATCGCGATGAATAAGCGCATTGGCAATAAGCTCTTCAAGCACTATTCTCGGAATTTCTGGTTCACCTACAGAGTTGAAGCCTTGTTCATTCTGTACATGGCGAATGTTAGCCAAGACAAAACCTAGAACCTTTTGGAACACATCCGACAGCTTGCCGTTAATATCCTGGCTGTCGATATAATGCTCGTCTTCGATATCAACACCCGGGAAGGCCACCGCTTTTACAATAAAAACCGGTAAACGTATTTGTGGTCGTGACGCAAACAACAAAGTGCCGCAAATGTTGAGCTGCCCATTTTTTGCCAAATTCATATTTTCAAGCAATTGAGCACGCGATACATCTTGATCTTCCACCCGTTCGCCATATTCCTTCTCGAAAAATGTATCAAAAAACTCCTGATCAACATCAGCCACTGAACTAGCGTTCACAGGGATCTCATCAGCATGGACTAACGCCGATGATTGAAACATTCTCAACAGTTCTTCTCGTGCACTGACTTTGGATTTATTGGCACTATTTTTTACCCAAACATGAAGATTGCCATCCATATATGGCTTACTAATTCCTTCAGGCACATCAACAACCATCACCATACCACTGGGTAAAGCAATGTTTTCCGTAGTAACGGCAATAGGCGGCTTTACGTCCTTGGCTGCATTAGAAACGAGCTGATTTATGCGCCCCATATCGTCAACGGTTAGTCCTTGAATGTCACCGTCATCAGTAACTCCTATCAGCAATAAACCACCTTTAGAATTACTGAATGCCGCCAATTCCGGCACCAAGCTCTCGGATCGCGTAATATTTTGTTTAAACTGATGCCTTGAGTCTTCACCGTTGGCAATAATGGCTAAGAGTTCTTCGGTTTCCATGCTTCATATACCTGCTTACGTTTCTCGAAGGCTTCAGCCCCCCCTTCCATAATACTCACAATTCGTTGCTGAACTTCAGCGCAGTCAATGCTGCCAGTGACTAACGCGATATGGTCATCTTGATACTTACAGGCAATCACCTGCTCAGCATCACCCAACACCGGAATATTCGCGTTGTGTGTCACGAAGATAAACTGAGTAGAAGGCTTAAGCTTACCGATCAGCTTGATGACATCGTCATAGATAGTTTGGTTATCCAAATCATCTTCTGGCTGGTCAATGATTACTACGTCATTTTCTTGCTGACTCAAAATAAACAGCATCAACGCCGATGCCCGTTGCCCCAACGAATGGTGCGCCAGCGCTTTGCCGTGATATTCGATGGTAAACACATTCGGTACTTGCCAAGTTAATAAAGCTTCTAAATTATCTTCAAAATATTGCCAGAAAGTATCAAAAGACCCGCCAAGCAAAATATCCACCTCTGCCTTATCGCGATATACCGAAGCAAAATCACTGTATACATCCACAACACTCTGCAACGTCACTTCACGAATACGGCTACCACGATACAAGTCTTGTATATGTTTAAGCATGGCGGCTTTATTGGCTTTAAACTGCGGCACAATGTTAAGTGGGGAATCGACCCGATTAATTTTATTCAGCAACTGTTCAATTGTGCGGTATTCTTCCAGCCATAGATCGTTAAGTTGTGCTAATTCACGCTCTAGGGATTGATTCAAATCCGCATATTGCTGCTCGCTTTTGGCAAGCACGGCTAACATTTGCTCCGCTTGATCTAACAAGCTTTTCAGCTGTTTAAATTCCTGAGGGCTAATTGCCTGTGCACCGGCTTGCTTGAGCTCTGTGGCCAGTTTGCGTTCAATCTCGGCAAACTCTTCCTTTAGCGCTTGCTTTTGTTGCACAAAGCCAGACAGCTTCTGCTGTAACAGGGCAATCGTACTGTGACCATTAAGTTCCGTTTGCTTGATACCATCAAAGCCAGCAATCAACTGCTGATAGGTAGCAAAGAAATCATCAAAAAACACCTGATTCTGGGCAGATTTATACAACGCCTGATTCTTTAGCTCATCCTCAAAACTTGCGACAAAACTATTGAGTTCAGAAAGATAATGCTCAGCACCTTGAATGACTTGCAGTGCTTTTCGTTCATCTCTATCAAAATCAATTTGCTTTTGCAGCTTGGTCTCGACACCGTGCTGCTGATAGAACTTGAGCTTAAATTCAGCATCTTGCTTTTTCTGCAACCACTCTTGCTTTTGCGTTGCCGCTCGGGTGAGGCGCTTAGTCTGATTAATCGCTTCAGCCACCCGCTGCCGGCCTTGCTCAATTTTTTGCCGAACAGGTACCAGCGCTTCGCCTAGCAGCTTTTCAATCAAGTCTTTTTCAAAGCCAGTACCCGTGCTAGAAAGATCTTTCTGACCAAAATAAATCGGCTGGTGTAGCACAGTTTCACGCACCGACACACCTGGTTGCAACTGACCATTCACATACACATCGGGGCGCCGCTCGCCCAATATACGACGGATCTGATAAGGCTGGCCACGTCGATCTATGGCGTCTATGGTAATTTTTCCGCCACTGCGTAGTAGGTGCTCTACCAGCCCTTCTTTGTATTCCACATCCGACGATTTATCACCAAAAGGAATATTCAGAGCGTAGCGCACACCCTCCAATACGGATGATTTCCCACTGCCACGGATTCCAATCAGGGTATTGAGCTCAGGCGAAAGGCAAATTTCGGTACCGCCTAGAGTTCCAGCCCCTTCAAAGCGGATTTTTTGAATATAAGAATGCTGGTAGCTGGGCAACTCTGCACGGACTCTGGAGGCTTTGTCGCGCAGCGCAAACTTAACCGCCTCAAAGCTAAAAGAGCCAAGTTTTAGGTAACTAGCCTCTTTACGGGCTGCCATATCCGCAAGTTTCTTAGCGTCACAACCTTCCACTTCAGCCGGATATAAAATACCCAAGGCCTGCTGAATTTTTGCCCGCTCATCGCGGGTACGCACTTTTTGAAAGGCTAAGGCTCTGCGTCGTACTGTCGCGTTATCAAATAAATCTTTTATTCGCCCCGGTGCGAGTTCTTTCCATAATCCCTTTGGCGCCTCAACGTGAGCAAAAATGAGAAAATAATCTTTGTGAAACTTATCCAACTCGCGCACTGTTTCGACAATATCGTGGTTAGAACGCGCATTTTCATCTTCAAAATTAGCGATACCTGCAAAGGTGAGGCTGAGAAACGTCTGAATATGGT
>CAZBUC010000188.1:0-960 GCA_964494965.1 uncultured Maribrevibacterium sp. | reverse complement strand
TTTGCTCTTTGTTGTTAAACCACTCATCCGAAAATACCACCAAAGTATGCACACCAGCCTGACCATCTTTGATGGATAACTCAATGCCAGGCAGCAAACCAATGCCTGATTTTTTAGCTTTTGTGCGAAGCACTTTAAATTCAGCTAAATCAAATTTATTGTGATTGGTGATCACACCAAGGCCAATACCTGCATTCGCTAGCGCCGCAACATACTGGTTTAGATAGTCATTATTTTCACCAATATATTTGAACTCTTTATCCGCGCGGGTATGGAGGTGAAAGTCGGCTTTTAACCAGCGACTGCCGTATTCAAAATCAACATGACCTATCACAACAAGTCTCCTCTCTTAGTTTCACCGTTCACGTACCTGCGACCAATCAATCCACTATCGCTAAGTTGCCGTAGGTTTCCAGCCAGTTTTTGCGGTCGCCAGCGCGCTTTTTCGACAGCAGTTTGTCTAGCAGTTCGTCGGTGTCCGGTTTGTCTTCCATAGTCAGCTGGATTAAACGACGGGTGTCGGGTGCCATGGTTGTTTCGCGCAGTTGCGATGGGTTCATTTCACCCAAGCCTTTGAAGCGCTGTACGTTGGGTGTACCACGTTTGTTTTCGGCGGCAATTTTGTGCAGTGTGATGTCTTTTTCTTCGTCATCTAGGGCGTAATACACTTCTTTGCCGATATCGATTCGGTACAAAGGCGGCATGGCAACAAAGACGTGGCCGCTGTTCACCAAAGCAGGAAAATGTTTCACAAACAAGGCGCAGATCAGGGTGGCGATGTGCAAACCATCTGAGTCGGCATCGGCTAGGATACAGACTTTGCCATAGCGCAGGCCGCTTAGATCGTCGTCACCTGGGTCTACCCCAAGGGCCACGGAAATGTCGTGGATCTCTTGCGATGCCAGTACTTGATTAGAGTCTACTTCCCACGAGTTAAGAATTTTACCGCGCAGTGGCAAA
>CAZBUC010000187.1:0-5115 GCA_964494965.1 uncultured Maribrevibacterium sp. | reverse complement strand
CGTGAAGCCTTGCGTTACGGTGCTGAGATTTTCCATGCTCTGAAAAAAGTATTGAGTGATCGTGGTTTAAGCACGGCGGTTGGTGATGAGGGTGGTTTTGCTCCTGATCTGTCCTCTAATGCTGAAGCCTTGGCTGTAATCAAAGAAGCGGTTGCTGCGGCAGGCTATGAGCTAGGTAAAGACATTACATTGGCGATGGATTGTGCTGCCTCTGAGTTTTACGACAAAGAAGCTAATATCTATGATCTTAAAGGTGAAGGTAAGAAATTCACCTCAGAAGAGTTCAATTTCTTCTTACAAGACCTTACTAACCAGTATCCAATTGTGTCTATCGAAGATGGTCTTGATGAGTCTGACTGGGATGGCTTTGCACACCAAACTAAATTGATGGGCGATAAAATCCAATTAGTGGGTGATGATCTTTTCGTTACTAACACTAAGATTTTGAAACGTGGTATCGATAACGGTATTGCGAACTCAATCTTAATTAAGTTTAACCAAATCGGTTCGTTAACTGAGACGTTAGCGGCGATTAAAATGGCAAAAGACGCTGGCTTTACGGTTGTTATTTCTCACCGTTCTGGTGAAACAGAAGACGCGACAATTGCCGATCTTGCTGTTGGTACGGCGGCTGGCCAAATCAAAACGGGTTCTTTATGCCGTTCAGACCGCGTTGCTAAGTACAACCAATTACTACGCATTGAAGAGCAGCTAGGTGGCAAAGCCCCTTACAAAGGTCGCTCTGAGATCAAGGGTCAAGCGTAACATAGCTGTGATTTACACCGTGTCTTGATCTAAAAAGGGAGAACCAAGTTCTCCCTTTTTTTTCGTTTTTTTGCTTCAATTCCTTTGGCTTTAATTTTATGGTAATGGGAATCTTTAGGTTGGGTTGTTGAGGGTGCTATGGCGCGTCTATTACTGTTGTTTTTTGTGTGTGCGATTGGCTATCAATCTTATCATTTATACTTTGGCGAGCAGGGTATAAAACGACAAGAAGAGTTGGCTAAGCAGATTGCCTATCAAGAGCGTATCAATCAACGACTCCAGCACCGCAATCAAGCGCTTAGGGCTCAAGTGGAAGATTTAAGGCTCGGCGATGAAGCGGTAGAGGAGCATGTTCGTAGTGAGCTGCAGTACATTAAAGACGGCGAAGTTTTTTATCGAATGGTGAATAAACAATGACGCCGTCCTTGTGGGTTATCATTCCTGCTGCTGGAGTGGGGCAGCGTATGCAAGCGAATTGTCCAAAACAATATCTATCTCTGGCAGGACAAACCATCTTAGACCGTACTATAGATGTTTTTATCTCACACCCTATGATTGCTGGCGTGTTGGTTGGTGTCGGTGAAGCGGATGAATATTGGCCAGACTCCAAATGGTATCAACATAGATCAGTGCACAGTTTTGTCGGTGGTAAAGAGCGCAGCGATACCGTGCAGTCAGGGCTTGAGTATTTATTGAATTTAACTGGATTGCAGCAGCAGGAAGTTTTGGTACATGATGCTGCCCGCCCTTTGTTGACGCGTATCGCGTTAGATCGAATTATTTATCACGTATCGGATCAAGGTGCGATTCTGGCGATGCCTTCTAAAGATACGGTAAAACGTCAAGTGTCCGGCTCACAGGTTGTTGAAACCACGCTAGATCGAAATGCTATATGGCTGGCTCAGACGCCACAGAAATTTCCTCTCCAGGCTTTGTTAGACGCGCTAGATAAAGCGCACTCTGCGGGTGTTGTGATCACGGATGAGTGTTCCGCTATGGAGTTTTCCGGCTGGCATCCAGACCTCGTTATGGGGGAAAGTAGCAACATCAAGATCACTTTGCCTGAGGATCTGTTGATCGCAGAGGCCCTTTTTTCTTATCTTTTTCATTCAAGCACTGAGTGTAAAATTTAGCACAGGAGCAATTATCATGATGCCGTTTCGCATTGGTCATGGTTTTGATGTACACAAATTTGGCGAGGGTAATCATATCGTCCTAGGAGGCGTTGTTATTCCTTACTCGCAAGGATTGATTGCTCATTCCGATGGTGACGTGGCCCTTCACGCTTTAACTGATGCTCTGCTTGGTGCCGCGGCCCTAGGTGATATAGGGAAGCATTTTCCCGATACAGACGCGGCTTTTGCTGGGGCGGATAGCCGTGTTTTATTAAAGCGTGCTTATCAGGAAATACAGATGCTCGGTTTTAGCGTCGGTAATGTTGATGTCACTATTATCGCTGAAGCGCCAAAAATGCGTCCTTACATTGATGCCATGCGAGCCAATATTGCTGACGATTTAGCACTGGATATTAGCTCGGTTAATGTGAAAGCGACGACCACGGAAAAGCTCGGCTTTACTGGACGAAAAGAAGGTATTGCTGTTGAGGCGGTCGCCCTTATTTTTAATCAAGCTTTTATCAATCGAGCTTTTGTGAATCAAGGTAATGTATGAATACCGAATGGCGATATGCTTGGTCTAGGCCGACTGTGACTGGGGATCTAAAAACCCATGTACAAGACTTTTATGTTGAAGAGCAGTTAGGGTTTGAGCCCGATGGCAAAGGCGAGTTTTGCTTTGTGTTTATTGAAAAACAAGGCGTCAATACCGATTTTCTTGCCAAACGCCTTGCTCAAATTGCGGGAATTGCACCAACCAAGGTGACTTACAGTGGTGTAAAAGATCGCCACGCTTGTACGCGTCAGTGGTTTTGTTTGCATGTTCTGAATCAAGAACCAGATTTATCAACAATTCAGGAAGCCTTTAGAGAGCCAGAAAGCGTTCGCGTGATTGCCCAGTTGCGTCACTCAAAAAAACTCCGTACAGGGGCGCATTTAGCCAATCGTTTTGTGATTCGGTTGCGTGGTATTGATGGGGATTTAGACGAGTTAGAAGGACGTTTACATCTAATTAAGCAAGGTGGTGTACCCAACTATTATGGTCCGCAACGTTTTGGTATAAACGGTAATAATTTGCACTACGGCAAAGACTTTGTCTTAAAAGGGCGGCAAAGTCGCCGCAAACTGTCTAAAACTGAGTCATTTTGGCTATCGGCTATTCGCTCTTGGTGTTTCAATCAAGCACTCAGTGATCAGGTTGAAAACGGCATGTGGATGCGTTTGTGTGACGGTGATATTGCTCAGTTTCAACATAAAGACGAGCAGTTTCGCGTAAAAGAGGTAGATGCCTTGATGCACTTGAGTGTGATGCGTGGCAACATAAGCCCCGTTTTGCCTATGATCAGCGAGGGTTGGGAAGCGGGCACAGGCGCTCAACGTGAGCGAGCCATGAAAACCTCCCTGTCTGACAGTATGGATTTGGTTGACGCGTTAATTGCCTTTGAATTGTCCAGAGACAGTCGACTGGCTCGCCTCGTGCCAATGAATATGGCGTGGGAATTGCTTAGAGAGGATAAAGAGAGCAAAGACGGTGCCCAATTAATCGTGGAATTTTCTTTACCAAAAGGGTGTTTTGCAACCAGCATTTTACGCGAAATGATCAATTTTACGGATAAGTCAGCAGAGAAACATCATGAGAATATTGATCGCCAATGACGATGGTATTGATGCGCTTGGTATTCAGACGCTAGCCAGACATTTACAGCAAGAGTATGACATCTTGGTCGTTGCGCCGGATCGTAATCGCAGCGGTGCCAGTAATTCTTTAACCTTGACCCGACCAGTACAGCCAACGCAAGTTGAAAAACATCAGTACCGCGTCGATGGAACACCAACCGACTGTGTGTATCTTGCTTTGTCCGGTGTCATTGATGGTGATGTCGATTTGGTGGTGTCAGGGATTAACCACGGCGCCAATTTGGGTGACGACGTTATTTACTCTGGCACTGTCGCTGCGGCGATGGAAGCTCGACATCTAGGGCGGCCTGCATTAGCGGTGTCTTTAGTGGGTAACCAGCACTTTGATACTGCGGCGAAAGTGGTGATGCAGCTGTTAAAAGATGCCAACACGTTAAATTTGCCTGCGGGTATTTTATTGAATGTGAATGTGCCAGACATTCCCTATGATGAGCTGAAAGGCATACAGGTTACGCGTCTTGGGTATCGTCAAAAAGCGCAGGCACCGATTTCTGCTCAACATCCTAGGGGAATACCAAGCTTTTGGATTGGGGCCTTGTCAGAGCCTCATAATGCCCTTGAAGGAACAGACTTTCACGCCGTTGAGAGAGGGTATGTATCGATTACTCCCATTCACGCGGACATGACTTGTCATGAGGTGAATGTGTCATTAGAAACATGGGCGAAAACCGTAGTGTTATGAGTCAACATGATCTGAATGGGCTAGTAACACACACGCAACCTGAAGCGAAGAGGATGATTCAGTATCTCAGGGAGCAGGGCATTCACCATGAAGATTTATTGGTCTTGATGGAAAAGCTTCCTCGTCATCAGTTTGTTGAGCCTGCGTTTTCTCACTTGGCTTACTCCGCCACACCACTCCCGATTGGCCGTCATCAAACCATCAGTCAGCCACTCACTGTGGCTAAAATGACGCAATGGTTATTGACTTACGCAAGGCCAGGAAGAGTGTTAGAAATTGGAACTGGATCTGGCTATCAAACGCGAATTTTGGCGCACTTTTTCAATAAAGTTCACACGATAGAGCGACAACAATGGCTGTATTTGCAAGCAAAACAGCGATTGTCCGCAATGGGAATAAACAATGTGGAGTATTTGTTTGGTGATGGGCAAGCTGGTTGGCCTCAAAAAATAGAAATGGATGCCGTTATAATTACGGCTATGGCCAGCAAGGTGTCTTTGGCGCTGACTCAATGCATCAAGGAGAATGGTATCTTAATCATGCCGATCGATCGTCCGAGCCCGCAAATAGGTTGTTGGCGCAAAGAAGGCGAACGTTGGAAGTGTTTGGCAACAGATTTTGCGTTTTTTGTGCCTTTATTGGAAGGAATGGAATATGCCTAAATGGCTGAGAATATATTTAAGTGGTATTTTAATGGGAGCAGCAGATGTTGTTCCTGGCGTGTCTGGAGGGACGATAGCGTTTATTTTGGGGATTTATGACCGTTTGATCGGAGCATTGAGTGGCGTTAATACACAAAGTGTTGCATTGCTACGTAAAGGGGATTTAAAAGCCTTGTGGCATCATTTCGACGGT
>CAZBUC010000186.1:0-5150 GCA_964494965.1 uncultured Maribrevibacterium sp. | reverse complement strand
CTCAAGTCATCAATGGCACAATGACACCAGAGGCGGCTGCCAAAGAAACACAAGATGGTTTAGCCCAATGGTACAAACCACAACAATAAGTTAAACCCCACCCTGGCCCTCCCCTTCAAAAACACAAGGGGAGGGAACAGACAACCTACTCCTTCCTCTACTAAGAGGCTGGGAGGGGGTTAAAATTAATTACATTTGAGATGAACTATGAATCCATCCAACCAACATGACGAAAAGAAACCTTTTCCGTGGCATTTGGTCTTTTTCCTTGGGCCTGGGTTGCTTATTTACGTTGTTTTCAGCGTTTACCCTTTGCTCGATACGCTCGTCTTAAGCTTATACAACGAGCAACAAGGCCAAAGCCATTTTGTCGGTTTACAGAATTTTATTACCTTGATCACTGACGATGCTTGGTCACAGGCTTTTTGGAACGCGCTCAGCAATAACTTCACCTTTTTCGCGATTCATATGCTGGTACAAAACCCAATTGGTTTGCTTCTCGCGGTTTTATTAAGCTCGCCAAAATTGCGTTTATCTGGCACCTATAGAACGCTTATTTTTATGCCAACCATGCTGTCTGTGGTGATAATAGGTTTCGTTTGGCAGCTGCTGTTAAGTCCTATTTGGGGAATCTCTGAAAACTTCCTTTACAGCATTGGTCTTGGTGAATACTTCGATGCATGGCTGGGCAAAGAAAGCAGTGCATTAATTACTTTGGCTTTTATCTCAGTGTGGCAGTTTGTCGGTATTCCCATGATGTTGATTTACGCCACCCTACTCAATATTCCAGACGATATTGTCGATGCCAGTGTGGTGGATGGCGCCAATTCATTTCAAACCTTTTGGCATATTAAACTCCCCCTCATTTTGCCCACTATTGCCATGGTATCTATCCTGACGTTTGTGGCGAATTTCAATGCGTTCGAATTGATATATGCGGTAAAAGGCGCCCTTGCTGGCCCCAACTTTTCGACCGATCTAATGGGCACTTTTTTCTATCGCACCTTCTTTGGCTTCCAGCTTCAACAAGGCAGCGCCTCCATGGGGGCCGCGGTGGCAACACTGATGTTTTTGATCATTTTGGTGGGTGTTATGTTGTTCCTCTTCTTCATTCAACGTCGCATTCAGCGATTCCAATTCTAAGGAGGCCATGATGAAACTATTTAGCCATTTTATGCCTTCCTCTGGAATGAGACAGGCCCCTAAAAGTGTCACCATACATGCCGTGTTATTAGCCTATACCGTGATTGCGCTCTTCCCCATTGTTGTTGTCGTAATCAATGCTTTTAAGGAGCGCCGAGCTATTTTCCGTGATCCGCTGGGGTTACCAGACAGCAGTTCCTTCACTCTGGTGGGTTTTGAACAGGTGCTGCTCCGATCAGACTTCGGGCTGTATTCGTGGAATAGCTTGATTGTCACCATTGTTGCGGTCGGCTTGGTGCTTTTATTGGGTGCAATGGCCGCTTGGGCACTGACGGAATACAAGTTTAAGGGCAATTTACTTATCACCTTTTTGTTTGCCATGGGCATCATGATTCCTATCCGTCTTGGGACAGTGAGTATTTTAAGCCTGATGGTCAGCTTGGATCTGGTGAATACATTAACAGCACTGGTTCTGGTGTACATCGCCCAAGGTTTGCCGCTGGCTGTGTACATATTGTCAGAATTTGTGCGCACCATTCCTAAGGAACTTACGGAAGCTGCGCGTTGTGACTCAGTGAGCGAATACAAGATTTTCTTTTGTGTGATCTTACCGCTACTGAAGCCCGCCATGGCCACCGTTGCGGTCTTTACCATGATCCCCATTTGGAATGATTTATGGTTCCCGCTGATACTCGCACCAGGCGAAGAAACACGCACTATTACCCTTGGTGTACAGCAATTTGTAGGGCAATACGTCACCGATTGGAACTCCGTACTGTCAGCCTTAACCTTGGCGATCGTTCCTGTACTGATCCTATACACCATTTTTTCAAGACAATTGATCCGCGGCTTAACCAGCGGAGCGGTCAAATAATATTTTATCCTTTGACCGTTGGAGGTTTATTTCATGGCTAGTGTAAAACTGAACAATATTAAAAAACGCTTTGGTGATGTGGATGTTCTGCATGGCATCGACTTGGATATTAAAGATGGCGAGTTCGTCGTGCTGATTGGCGAATCAGGTTGCGGTAAATCGACTCTGTTACGTTTACTATCTGGACTGGAAGACATCACCGAAGGCGATTTATACATAGATGACGAGCGCGTCAATGGACGCTCTCCCGCGAAACGGGGTATCGCCATGGTGTTTCAATCTTATGCCTTGTACCCACATATGAATGTGTTCAAAAACATGGCGTTTGGCTTAAAGATATCCGGTAAGGACAAACACTTTGTGAACAACAAAGTGACAGAAGCAGCGAAGAAACTAAAAATTGATCATCTCTTGGAGCGATTACCGAGAGAATTGTCTGGTGGTCAGCGTCAACGTGTCGCCATCGGCCGTGCCATTGTCCGTGACCCCAAAGTCTTCTTATTCGATGAACCTTTATCTAACTTAGATGCCTCGCTTCGGGTACAAACTCGTGTCGAGCTTGGCAAGCTTCATCAGGAACTGAAAGCCACTGTCGTATACGTCACCCATGATCAAGTCGAGGCCATGACACTGGGCGATAAAATCGTCGTGATGAACAAAGGACGCGTCGAACAAGTCGGCGCGCCATTGGATTTGTATCACCACCCTAAAACACAGTTTGTTGCAGGCTTCATAGGTTCACCCAAAATGAACTTTTTAAACGCAAAAATCCATCACTCAGACCCAGAAAACACGCAACTTATGCTAGAATCTGGCCGCGTTATTCAAGCCTCCATCGATACATCGTCTTTAAATAAAGGCGATATAGTTAAGCTAGGCTTGCGCCCAGAACATTTTGCCCTCGACTCTACTAATAACCCACTCGAAGGAAGCATAACGCTCATTGAGCACCTAGGTGAGCTGTCTTACTTGTATGTTGATGTTGGTCAAGAAGGCGAGTTAGTCCTGAAGGTGGACGGTGACAACCATCACCAAGCAGGCGATCAAATTATTTTTGGCATTCAACCCAACCGTGTGTATTTGTTTGATAATAAAGGCAACGCATTAACGAGAGTTAACGCTTATACGTCAACGTCACCTCTCGTTTAAGCGTCGACAAAATAGCACTAGACCAACACAGATACGGGAGAGAATCTCCCGTTCAGGACATTGCAACTATGAGCCAACATCGAGTTAACGAATTATTTGGTACGGCCGAAGCATTGAGAGAAAAAGGCATTCCTCTTTATATGCAGGTAAAAAAAGCCATTCTGGCGTCTATTTCTGCGGGTCGAGTGCTTGGTGGCGATACTCTTCCGCCAGAACGTGACCTAGCCAAGTATCTAGATGTTTCACGCGTCACAGTACGCCGAGCCATTGACGAGTTGGTAAAAGAGGATGTATTAACTCAGCGTCAAGGCGCAGGCACTTTTGTGAGTGAGCGGGTTGAACAACCCCTCAACCACCTTAGAAGCTTTACCGAGGTTATGAAAGCACGAGGTAAAACCATCACGTCAAAATGGCTGGATCGCTCTTTGGGCATGCCGCACGAAGATGAATGCAAAGCATTGGGCCTTTCGGCTGAACACGAAGTGGTGCGTTTTTATCGTTTGCGTTACGCCGACGGAAAGCCTATGGCGTTGGAACTGGCAACTATCCCAAGCAATTACATTCTGAATCCTTTTGCGATGGAAGGGTCGCTTTATGACTTATTAGAACAGCATGGCTGCCGCCCTGTTCGCGCCTTCCAACGGTTACGAGCCATTAGCATTGATGGACAAAGAGCGCATCTATTGGATATTCCTGAACTCAGTGCGGTGCTTTACATTGAACGTACCGCCGTGACGCAAGACGGCACGCCCATCGAGTTTACTCGCTCATGGTTTCCGGGAGATTCTTACGACTTTGTGGCCGAAATTCACAATACCGCTTAATTCACACCAGGTTGCCCTAAGACAACCATTATTTCTCTTCTCTGCCCTTGGCCAGCAGCAGGAAGCGCTTGTGGATTTTGCGTGTTGCAAACCACACGCCACCAACCACAATAGGCACTGACAGACCGATAACCAAGCTCTTATCAAAATCAACGCCTTTGTCATAAACCGCTTCGATCAGAAATTTTAATAAGCCAACACTGTAGTAACTGATGGCAGCAACAGACAAGCCTTCCACTGTATGTTGCATAGCGAGCTGTATTTTAGATCGACGATCCATCGAGGTAAGCAGTTGTTGATTCTGCGATTGTATCGACATTTCTACCTGGGTTCGCATCATATCAGAGACTCTGTCGATACGAGTTGAGAGGCTTTCAAGGTGATTGCCCGCGGAATGGCAAGTGCGTACTGCTGGCGTTAAACGACGTGTCATAAACTCAGTTAGGGTAAGATGCCCCGACACTTCATCTTCTTTCAATTCATTTAAACGTTTTAATACCAATTCATGGTATGCCTTGGTCGCACTGAATCGAAATGACGTTCTTGAGCGAGTCGCTTCCACCCAAGCCGCCATATCGATCAGTTCACTCAACAAGGCTTGTTCATCTACAGGTTCAGTGGCGTCGGCTAAACTGGCGGTTGTCCGCGCCAATTTTTCATCCATACTCACCAGTTCGGCATTATAACGACGCGCCATGGGCAGAGCTAATAATGCCATTAAGCGGTAGGTTTCAATTTCGACGACCCGCTGCACCATTCGACCAAGCTGGCTGTCGCTCATGTTTTTGTTATAGATTAAGAATCGCCCACACCCATCGCTGTGCAATTGAAAACTGGTCCACACTTGGGCATCGCCATTTTGTGGTCGGCTGCCCACCAATCGCATCCCTTCAAAGTGCGTTTTGACAAGCGCCAGATCGGGCTCTGGACTAGAACGCGCATCTTCCACAGCCACATGAAAAGCCGCAATAACAATGCTAGGCACCTTAGCCAACCATTCAGCTGGCAAACACGCCAAGGCATTTTGATCAAAAACCCCCACACTAGAATCTATCTGTGTATGAATCACCATGTAGGAATTAAATTCTAGATGTTTATCGCGGCGTATTTTGAAGTGCCCAAAAGCCACTTCAAAACACTCTCCGTCTTCCTCTGGCGGA
>CAZBUC010000185.1:0-5167 GCA_964494965.1 uncultured Maribrevibacterium sp. | reverse complement strand
TGTGCGCCAACATTGTATTGGCTCAAAATCCGCCCAGTCGTTAGCAACAAAGGAAACCGGCGCGTGGCGCGCTCTGTGGTTGGCACAAACTCAGTAATGGCAAACTGCCCTTTTCCATGAGGCGTCGGGAAATGCGTCTCATGCATAATGGGCGATCCATCAGGAAACTCATCATTACACGGCCACTGCAGGCTACCTTGCTGTTCAAGCTTCTCATAACTTACACCAGCAAAACTTGGCGCCAGTTGCGCAATTTCGTCCATGATTTGAGATGGATGGTCGTAGTGCATCGCGTAACCCAAAGCATTTGACAGGGCCATAGTCACCTGCCAATCTTCCTTACCAGCAACTGGCGGCATGACTTTTCGAACGCGATTAATGCGACGCTCAGCATTCGTAAAAGTGCCGTTTTTCTCTAAGAAAGTAGAGCCTGGCAGCAGTACATGGGCAAACTTGGCCGTTTCATTTAAGAAAATGTCTTGGACAATAAGACAATCCAATGAACGTAATGCCTCTTCAACATGCAGGGTATTGGGATCAGACTGGGCAATGTCTTCACCTTGAACATACAAGGCTCGAAATTGCCCTGCAATGGCGGCGTCAAACATATTAGGGATGCGCAAACCCGGCTCGTCATCTAATGTGACACCCCAAACTGCTTCAAAGCGATCGCGAGCAATCGGATCTGACACATGCTGATACCCCGGCAACTCATGCGGAAAAGACCCCATATCACAGGAACCTTGCACATTATTCTGCCCCCTTAGCGGGTTAACACCAACGCCTTCACGGCCGATATTACCAGTCACTAGGGCAAGATTGGCAATACCCATTACCATAGTGGAACCTTGACTGTGTTCTGTAACGCCCAAGCCATAATAAATGGCCGCATTGGGCGCTTTAGCAAAAGTCCGAGCTGCTTCACGCATATCAGAAGCAGGAACCCCAGTGACACCTTCTACTTCCTCAGGCGCATGACAAGACTGCTTAATAAAATCACGCCATTTAATATAAGCGGACGAATCACATCGCTGAGCAATAAAGTCGGCGTCTTCTAGGCCTTCTGTGATCACCACGTGCGCTAAAGCATTGATCATGGCGACATTGGTTCCAGGACGTAATGGCAAGTGCAAGGAGGCTCCAAGATGTGGTGTTTTCAATAGGTCGATCTGTCGAGGATCGGCAACAATAAGACTGGCCCCTTCACGCAAACGACGACGCATCAATGAGCCAAACACGGGGTGAGCATCGGTTGGGTTTGCACCAATGACCAACACGCAATCCGACTTCATTACCGAGTCAAACGTTTGCGTCCCAGCCGATTCCCCCAGTGTTTGTTTAAGCCCGTAGCCTGTAGGACTGTGGCATACGCGAGCGCAAGTGTCGGTATTGTTATTTCCAAACGCCGTGCGAATAAGTTTCTGAACAAGATACGTCTCTTCATTCGTACAGCGGGAAGACGTAATCCCCCCAATACTTTCACGACCATGCTCTTTTTGTATGGATTTTAAGCGATCAGCCGCAAATGCCATGGCCGCTTCCCAGCTAACCTCTCGCCAAGGTAGATCAATAGAGTCTCGAATCATGGGCGCTTTAATACGATCCTTATGCGTGGCATAACCAAAGGCAAAACGCCCCTTTACACAAGAGTGACCATGATTTGCATCGCCGCCTTTATGGGGCACCATACGGACTAATTGATCGCCTTTCATTTCGGCTCGAAACGAACACCCTACACCACAATAGGCACAGGTCGTAACCACACTGTGCTCTGGCTGTCCTAAGGTAATGATGGAGTTTTCTGATAAAGTAGCGGTTGGGCAAGCTTGCACACACGCCCCGCAAGAAACACAGTCTGAATCAAAGAAGCTTTCATCTTGTCCAGCTACCACTTTTGAATCAAACCCACGACCATCAATGGTTAATGCAAAGGTTCCTTGAACTTCTTCACAAGCTCGCACACAGCGTGAGCACACGATGCATTTGCTCGCGTCAAAGGTGAAGTAGGGATTTGAGGTGTCTTTAGGCGCATCAAGATGATTATGACCATCAAAGCCGTAGCGCACTTCCCTAAGACCTACCGCGCCGGCCATATCTTGGAGTTCACAATCGCCGTTTGCAGGACATGTCAGACAATCCAGTGGATGATCTGAAATGTAAAATTCCATGATATTACGCCGCAGTTTAGCGAGCTTGTCATTTTGCGTAGAGACTCTCATGCCTTGCTCAGCGGGTGTTGTACAGGAAGCAGGCGCTCCGCGTCGGCCTTCAATGTGCACAGCACAAAGCCTGCACGAACCAAAAGCCTCGAGATTATCTGTGGCACACAGCTTGGGAATATTAATATTTACTAACGCCGCGGCACGCAACACAGAAGTCCCTTCTGGCACACTGATTTCAATACCGTCAATTTCTAACGTCACCTGAGTGTCACTCAGTGCAGCAGGCGTACCATAATCTTTATTCGGATCAAAGTGCTGTAACATGACTACACCCCTTGCTTGTTAGTGATGGAAACCGCAGAGCTCAAAGGCGCTGAGTTCTTAACAAAGTCTTCATGAAAGTATTTTATGGCACTTTGCACAGGAAATGGCGTCATCCCGCCCATAGCACATAGGGATCCATCTATCATGGTTTCGCACAGATCAGACAAGAGGGCTAGGTTACCCTCTATGTTTTCACCCGCACGAATTCGATCAATCACCTCAACACCGCGCGTTGAGCCGATTCGACACGGGGTGCATTTGCCACACGACTCAACAACACAGAATGCCATCGAAAATCTTGCTTGCTCACCCATGTCTACAGTATCGTCAAATAAAACCACACCACCATGACCTAATATGGCATTTTCTTTGGCAAACGCTTCATAATCTAGCCGAGTATCCCACTGACTGTCAGGAAGATAAGCGCCTAACGGACCACCCACTTGAACAGCCCGAAGCGGGCGACCACTTCGTGTACCGCCGCCAAAATCAAACATCAATTCTCGAAGTGTCGGCCCAAAAGCCAACTCCACTAAACCGCCTCGTTTAACATTGCCAGCCAACTGAAAAGGCAAGGTGCCACGGGAACGCCCCATGCCACAGTCTGCATAAGCTTTCGCACCTTTGTCCAGAATGAAGGGCACAGCGGCCAGTGACAGCACATTATTGACAACCGTTGGTTTGCCAAACAAGCCAACAATCGCCGGTAACGGCGGCTTGGCTCGCACCAAACCTCGCTTGCCCTCCAAGCTTTCCAGCAAAGCCGTTTCTTCACCACAAATGTACGCTCCTGCGCCTAGACGAACTTCCAAATCAAAGCATTGAGGACGACCTAAAATATTAGGCCCCAAAAGATTATTTTCATAAGCAATGGCAATGGCTTTATCTAGAGTATGATGAGTCAGCGGGTACTCTGAACGTAAGTAAATATAGCCCTGGGTCGCACCAACGGCCAATCCAGCAATGATCATGCCCTCGATAAGCATAAAGGGATCACATTCCATCACCAAACGATCAGCAAACGTACCTGAATCCCCTTCATCCGCGTTGCAGACAATGTACTTTTGCTCAGCAGGGGCATCCAGTACCGTTTGCCATTTAATTCCCGTGGGAAAGGCCGCGCCACCTCGCCCTCGCAAACCAGACGCTTTGATTTGGTCCACCAGCGCTTGCGGCGACAAGTTCAAGGCATTTTCTAGCCCCTTAAAGCCATGATGATTTCGATAATCTTCCAAGCAAACAGGGTCTATCACACCCGCCCTTGAAAAAGTTAGTCGTTGTTGATTTTTGAGATAATCGATATTTTCAACCAAACCTAACGCCAAAGGGTGATTCACTTCCCCCAACCAAAACTTAGCCGCAAACAAGGACGCTAAATCCGTTTCCTTTACTGGCCCAAATCCAAAACGCCCCTGTGCCGCCTCTACCTCCACCAAAGGCTCAAGCCAGTACAGGGCACGAGTACCGTTACGCTTGATATTGAGCTCAATACCCTGCTCAGCGGCCATAATCGCCATTAAACGAGCTAGGCGATCAGCGCCTAGCGCTTTCGCCGTCGTATCTGAAGGCACGTAAACTTGATACATCATGGCAACACCTCCAATCGTTCCGTTTTGAGGTGTTCTACTAAGGCGTCAAAAGCATGCGGATCCATATTGGCATAGATGTCATTTCCTACGCGCACAGAAGGTCCGCAGCTGCAGTTACCCAAACAATACACAGGCTCTAAAGTAATAGTGTTATCCGTCGTTGTTTGATGATAATCCAAATGCAAAGTCTGCTTGGCATGATGCTCTAACTGACGAGCACCAACCGCTTGGCATGCCTCGGCACGACAAATTTCCACCACATGACGCCCAGGCTGCTGGGTACGGAAATGGTGATAAAAGCTGATCACACCATGCACTTCCGCTCGACTCAACATTAAAGCCGTCGCAATTAATGGAATAGATTCATTGGGAATGTAGGAAAAGCGATCTTGCAGCGCATGCAAAAGTGGCAACAAGGCGCCAGGCTTTGCTTTAAAATCATCGATGATGGTTTGTGCGATGGAAGGCTCGTAAGTCACGAATTTTGAGATTGTCATTATTATTTTCCTCCTCATACTGCTGACAAATTCAAGCAAACAGCAAGATTTGAAAAGCAGCATTTTGAGCCGCATGGGGCAGACTGACAACCCCATGCCACTTTACTAGCGTGTAATTAACATTGCGCTGAAATCGCGACTTCTAATAATGCAGAATTGCACAAGACGGCAATCATTGCTTGTCTCATTGCGACACCAAGCAAGCAACCTAAGGCAAGTTGCTTTTTATTTGAAAATAGTCATTTGATGGGGCGTGGACAACCTATTGATTTTGCGTTTTAGCGCGTTTTATTGAGCTGTGTTTCAAGTATATAAGCAATAAGTGGTATACCAACCTCTTTGGCAACATCGATAAAACGTATGCCGTAAACATAAAAATATTCAACCCCCATTTTAGCCAAAAAGTCGTTATCAACAATGCTAGCCTGAACCTGCTCTAACATTTGAATTTCTTGCGAACGAATTTCACAGTTTAATTTCAAGATATGACTAAATGTACCTATCTTCACATTACAGGCAAGACGGAATGTTTGGTTCACTGAACCGAAGTCGGTCTTAGAGATGATTTTAGCGCCACCCACACTCAAATCAATAA
>CAZBUC010000184.1:0-5167 GCA_964494965.1 uncultured Maribrevibacterium sp. | reverse complement strand
CTTGGCTCGGGCTTTTTCTTGTTCAAAATACTCTCTTTAACAACGACTTTAACAACTACTCTGGATGCGAAAAAGACGCTAACAAGTCTTCATTGGTAGAAAATTGTTGCAATAATTCCACCAGCTTGCTGCTGCCCTCTACGGGCGTCAGTGTCGTCAAACTACGACGTAGCTTTTGCACGCTGCTGAGCTGCTTGGCATCAATCAAGAGTTCCTCACGTCGAGTGCTGCTTTTTGAAATGTCCAACGCAGGAAAAATTCGGTGACTGGCGACGTCTCGTGAGAGCACAACCTCCATATTGCCGGTTCCCTTGAACTCTTCGAAAATAACATCGTCCATACGGCTACCGGTTTCAACCAAAATGGTAGCAAGAATGGTCAAGGAACCACCGTTTTCAATATTTCTGGCTGCCCCAAAAAGCTTACGCGGAATTTCTAATGCCCGCGTGTCTAAACCGCCAGACATGGTGCGACCACTACTTTTGCGATCGGCATTATGCACTCGAGACAAACGCGTCAAAGAGTCAATCACTATCATCACATCATGACCTTCGCCGGCTTGAATGCGCGCTTTATCCAGTAGCTCATCCGCCACTCGCACATGCTGGGCATAACTCTCGTCAGAAGACGAAGCATGAACTTCAGCAGACACACTGCGTTTAAAATCCGTCACTTCTTCAGGTCTCTCATCAATTAGCAAAGCATAAAGCTTTACATCAGGATAAGCCTTGCCAACCGCTTGGCAAATATTTTTCAATAAGGTTGTTTTACCAGAACCCGGTGGCGCGACAATCAAGCCTCTTTGCCCCATACCAATTGGCGTTATCAAGTCCATAGCCCGCATAGAAGGAGACGGAGAACCCAGCTCTAAACGAATACACGTAGAGGGATGTACCACAACACCGTTCATAAAGCGTTTTTGAGGATCATTGGCATAAAGATCTTCTGCAACCTCTTCCGTTACTGTCACATCGGAAGAACGTTTTCCTTTCAAACTTAATATTTTTCTAGGCATGGTAATGTGTTAAAACCTTGGGTAAAGAAATGTCTAATTACTGTTCTGCCAGTCAATAGGCTCGTATATCAAACAGTTCGGAGTGATTAAATACTCGGATGACAATAAATAACGTTATGTCATTCTAATTTTTACGGTCTAATATTAGGGTGTAATATAGCCAAGACAGGGAAAAACTTAGTGTGACTATAATACACTGCTTTACTGTATGCTGTTAAGGCTATCTACTGTTTCAAAATGTTGATGACGGCATTACGGTCATCTAAATCACGTCAAGGAGACATGGTGAATTCATTAAACTGCCCAGACGAAATTCAACGATTGCTTGCCGTTAGGAGAGCTCGGTTATTGGGTTCGTCTTTTGAGCAGCACTTTGAGCGAATTACTCGACTTGCGGAGCAAGTTTTTCACGTAAAAGCGTGCTTTCTGCGGCTGTCTGAACACGAGTCTAGCTGGCTAACATCGCCTATTGGCTCACAAGTCCAAAAAGTCGCTCAGCGGTCTTCAACACTCGAAACTATCTCACAAGAACAAAAGGTCTTAGTTCTTGAAGATTCATCCCATCTAGCAATATGGCATTGCCATGCTCCAGAAATGCAAACCCACCCCGTTTGCTTCTTTGCCAGTGCACCAATTTATGACCCATCTGGTATTTTTGTAGGCACCTTGTGCCTTATTGACTGCTCTGCTAGAACGTTTGATTCCGGTGCAAAAGCGCAATTAAAAGAATTTGCCGCCATGATCGAACTCGAGATTGCACGCATTGAACAAGCCGACGTATATCAGCAACTTGCCACTAACCGAGCCAGAGCCACCTCTCTTTTAGAGACGATTCCCGACATCGTCTTTATTATAGATCGTAATCTGAGATTTTTAGCCTGTAATCATCATCCGGATCTTATCTACCCAAGGGATCAGCTAATCGGTCGGACAATCACTGAGTCCTTACCAAGCTCGCTGAGCGATCCACTAAAAGATAATATTGAGAAAGCCTTTGCAACCGAGGATGTTGTTTACCACCGCTACGAAATCGACGAAATAAACCAGTCTTTTGAAGCGCGTTACGCCAAGATAGAGCAAGACGAAGTGTTGGTCATTATTCGTAATACGACACAACAAACTCAACAAAACGCTGAAATAAAACGACTTTCCGAAGTGGCTAAACAAACCACCAACGGCGTTATTGTTACCGATCCTCAAGGTCGTATCACTTGGACAAACGACGCTTTTACTGACATGACAGGGTATTCATTCAGCGAGATAGTTGGCCAAAAACCTGGCGACTTACTGCAAGGCAAAAACACAGACCCAACCGCCATCGCTATCATGTCGGATGCCTTAGCCAAATGTCAGAGTTTTGAAGTCGATGTACTGAACTACGATAAACAAAAACATGCGTATTGGGTAAGAATCTCGTGCAATCCAATGCGCAATGACGAGCATCAGCTGCAAGGGTACATTGCCATCCAGTCTGACATCACAAAAGAAAAGCGCGATGCCGAACACATTTTTAACAGTGACAATTTACTCAAAGCCGTCATAGACGCCAATACCATTGGCACTTGGCAGCTCAACTTACAGAGCGGTGAATTGCTGATTAATGATAAATGGGCGACGCTGCTGGGCTACCAACTTCATGAGCTCACGCCCACTTCTCAACAAACGTGGCAAAACCTTACTCATCCCGAAGACTACGCTGAAAGCACCAAACAACTGAAAAAACACCTATCGGGAGACACACCTTTTTACCATTGCAATGTACGTATGAAACACAAAAACGGTCATTGGGTTTGGATTAACACCCGCGGGAAAATCACCTCCCGTTCTCAAGATGGCAAAGCCAAATGGCTATTGGGCACTCATGTCGAACTCGGTAGCGAATTAAATCGTCCAGATGACGCTAAAGCCGCAGCAGAACAGATGCGAGATGTCATTGAAAAACTGCATGATGGCGTTGTTTGCATAGACCTCCAAGGCACACTGATTTCTTTTAACCGTGGCGCTGAAATGATTTTTGGTTTTCAGAGTGACGAAGTATTAGGGAGCAATATTAGCCGCTTGCTGCGCGATCCTAACGATCATAGCCAATCGATAGATTTATCGCGCTATATAATCAGCGCTTCTCGGAAAAGGCACAGCAGCAATAGAGAACTTGACGCTGTACACAAAAATGGCAGCCATTTTCCAGTTGAATTGAGTCTAGCGGAAACCAAACAAGGCGAAAAAAACCAATTTATTGGTGTTATTAGAGACATCACTCAACAAAAAAACCATGACGCTGAAATACAAAAGCTGGCTTTTTACGACCCTTTAACCAGCCTCCCCAATCGTCGTTTATTACTCGACCGCTTAAATGATGCCATGATTAAAAGCGTGCGTCACAAACGTAAAGCCGCGCTTATGTTTCTTGATTTAGACAATTTCAAAGTCTTAAACGACAGTTTAGGACACCATAAAGGCGATCTACTGTTATGCGAAATAGCCAATCGACTAAAAAAATCCGTACGACGATTTGACACGGTCGCACGGTTAGGCGGTGATGAGTTTGTGGTATTAATTGAGGACTTAAGCACCAATGTAGATGACGCTAAAGAACAAGCCCAGTCCTCTTTAAATAACATACAAGCCGCTTTATTAGAAAGTTATGACCTCGACGGAGTCAGCTATCATAGCTCCGCTAGCATTGGCATCACCCTTCTTGATGAACAAACATCCTGTGTCGAAGAAGCCCTACAACAAGCTGATGCGGCCATGTATCAAGCGAAATCTGAGGGTAATAACAAGATTCATTTTTTCAGTTCAGGCATGCAGAGCACTATTAACGAACGCGTTCAAATAGAACAACAACTGTACAAAGCCGTACAGCAAAACCAGCTGGCCCTGCACTATCAACGTCAAGTCGATTCCGAGGGAAGACTGATAGGCTATGAAGCCTTACTGAGATGGCACCACCCAGAAAAAGGTGTTTTGTTACCCGCTGACTTTATTGCCTTAGCAGAAGAAACGGGGTTTATAATCCCTATTGGTGATTGGGTCTTGCAAAAAGCGTGTGAACAATTGGTAGTATGGGCAGACGACCCTAAGAAAGCGCATTTGACCCTTTCCGTTAATGTCAGTGTCCTACAGTTTATTAAAGGTGATATTATCAGTGCGGTTGCTAAGCATATTAACAACACTGGGGCCTCGGCAAAGAACTTAATGCTCGAAATGACAGAGCCAATGCTTGACAGTAATGCGTCAGACATCTTTACGAAAGTGAAAGTGCTTAATGAACAAGGCGTCTCCTTCTCAATCGACAATTTTTGCTTTGGTAAATTGTCCCTCCTTCTACTGGGACAACTTCCTATCACACAACTGAAAATTGATCGCCAGCTAATAATGGACATGCAGTCCGCCGATGACAGTCAAAACCAACGCACCATTGCGATTTTACAAGCCATCATCACTATGGCTCACTCACTCAACATAGGCACCATGGCAGTCGGTGTGGAAACTGTTAAAGAATATACCCTGCTTAGACAGATGGGATGCCAATACTACCAAGGCTTTTTATTTGAAAAACCCACTTCACTTGATTAAAAGCACAAAACAACATCCAAAACAAAATAGTGCTGATAAAATAAAGCTTTTATCTTTATAATAGTCATATTGAATGTATGTGTATAAGAGACGCGTCATGCATTATGACCATGTTTTAGCGGGAGAGTGACTTTGTTGCGCCTGGATCTACAAAAGTTATTTTTGTTGCTAACCACAGCCACTGTTTTGTTGACGTTTGGCAACAGCTACTACGCCACCTATCAAGTCCAAAAGCAGTTAATGACAGACTCAACCTTAGAGTCTAATCGTGTTTATGCCGCAAAACTGGCCGAAACAACCCATAACTTTATCGCCAGTGCACAACTGCAACTCGCTTACAGTGCCAGTATCTTGGCGTCAGACATGAGCAACCTTACCTTACTAGAAGCAGAAGCCAGACGATTAAAGCAACAATCCGATTTTTTTAACACAGTGGCTATTATTAATTCTGATGCGGTTATCGCCACGGTTTTTCCTCCTAAAAAACCAGTCAGGGGCTTGGTATTACCCGACAACGCTCGACAATCTTTTAATGCACGCCAATCTTTAATTACAGACCCTTTTCTGTCTCCT
>CAZBUC010000183.1:0-5208 GCA_964494965.1 uncultured Maribrevibacterium sp. | reverse complement strand
TTGGTTACCAGAACTAAGCAACCTGGACTTGAGTTTCTGCTATCTTGAGAAGCTCATTGTTCAGGAGTTTTTTTGCGCATTGGCAGCACTTTCCGCACTGGCTTCCAATGTTGTGTTCTTTGTAAAGGTCACGCAAGGTCGTCATGCCTTCCTGAATAGACGCTTTAATGTCTTTATCCGATACTTGATTGCAAATACATACGTACATAAATGAAAATCACTCTCACTAATATTCTAATCATTCGATTCTAATTTTAATGCTAATGATTATCAATAGGTAAAAATTAATCTGTTTGTATTTTTTGATAGTTTTTTGTCTTTTGCCGCGGTAGTTTTTTAAATGAGCAAAAAATCTACCGCGGCATTGTCCGCTGCGAGACAAGGAAATGGCTTATTGTGGTTCTTTTTGAGCGATATCAGTGAGGACCTTTAAGAAGGACTCTGGATCGTGGGCACCTTGTATTAAAAACTTGTCATTTATGACGTAAGTCGGCACAGAATGAATATCTAGGCTGCGTAAGTGCTGCAGCTTTTTCTCTGTTAGGGTTTGGGCTGGCGCACTCAGAGCGTATTCGATGTCTGCTCTCTGCATGCCGATACTAAGGGCGACTTCTTCAAGTACGTTTTTAGACCCTATGTCTTTACCCTCTGTAAAATACGCATGAAACAAGGCTAAAACAAACGGTGTGGCTAAGCCTGATTTGGTTGCTGATAAGACAAACTGATGAGCAAGCTTGGTATTCGGGATACGGTCTTTCTCGGAAAAGTTAAACTGAATACTCGCTTCAATGCCGACTTGTTGAATAGCGTGCGTAGCTTCGTTTAGCTTCTCTTGACTGCCAAACTTGTTGCCTAAATAGCTTTCCCTGTCTGCGCCACCAAGAGGCATGTCAGGATGCAACTCGAAGGGCTGCCAGCGAATATCAATACGATAATCATCTCCCAGTTGTTCGATTGCTTGTTTAAGACGCGAGTATCCTAAGTAACACCAAGGACATACCAGGTCGGAAATAATATCGATGCGCAGATCGGCCATATGTTCTCCTAAAAAAATTAAAAATTAAAAACAGAGAGGGTGATGTTTAATTCACACTGAGTGCAATGCATTGGCTGATTTCGCCGTAAGAACGGCCACTTTCTTGATGCCAGTGGTTAAATGCTGTTTGCGCTGCCTTCCATGCGGACTGCGTGTCTCTGCCGGTGGTAATGATTTCGTGCAGGCGTAAATACCCTTCAACGTCTTTGGTGAGCATAAAGGTGTCTTTGCCCATGGCTCTGAGGGTGTAGGGGCCAGTATTACCACCAAGGCGTGCACCATGCTTCTTCAAATACGCCCATAAGCCGATAATGTCATTGCTGGGCCAATGAGCCACAAAGCGAGAAAAAGAGCCATGACTGGCCTGGCACTCACTGATCATTAACGCGTTTTCACGTATGGTCATGACTTTGCCGTAGTTACGAATGATGCGGACATCTTTGGCTTTTTCTTCCCACATTTCATCATGAATGAGCAGCATTTTCTCGATATCAAAACCAAAAAAAACCGTTTCGAATCCGTCCCATTTATTGCGTACCACTTGCCAATTAATCCCAGATTGAAACACCTTTTGAGAAAAAGCGGCCAGCCATCGATCATCTGAGTGCTGCTCTAGTCTGGTGACGGTTAATGGTCGAGACAACAGAGTTTCTAAGCGCTTTGCCCCGCCGTGACGAAGGGCTGCGCGATCGTAAATAGATTGGAAGAGTTCGTATTTCATCCTAGACTCCTATTTTGTGGTCGCTAGTCTATCACAAGCTCTGCGCTACTTTACTTCCTATAAGGCCAGACAAATCATCTTGTTGGGTATTTTAGTGCTGCAAAGGAAGCGTTTGCTTTATAATGAGTCAAAATCATTTAGTCGAGAGAAGTTGAATGACACATTTAAGCGTAAATTTAAACAAAATTGGCCTGTTGAGAAATTCTCGTGGAAGAAACTACCCTGATTTAATACATATGGCGGAACGCACTCTAACGCTAGGGGCGTTTGGGATTACGATTCATCCACGACCAGATCAGCGTCATGCCACGTATCAAGACGCCTATGACTTAAAAAACCTACTAAAACATTTTCCCGGAGCAGAGCTAAACATAGAGGGCTTTCCTGATGCCCAGTTTTTAGAGGTTGTGTTGGACGTGGAGCCGGATCAATGTACCTTGGTGCCAGATGACCCAAATCAATTAACCTCTGACCATGGCTGGAATGTAGCGCGTGATCAAGAGGCGTTACGCCCCGTGATTGCAAAATTGAAAGCCAAGGGCATTCGTGTGGTTCTGTTTATGGACCCAGACGAAGAAAGCATGGCCTTGGCTAAAGAAGTCGGTGCAGACCGTGTTGAGCTTTACACTGAAGCATACGCTAACGCTTATGGAAAAGAGGGCTTTGATGGTGTTCTTGAAACCTATCAGCGCGCCGCACAAGCGGCATTAGACGTCGGTTTAGAGGTGAACGCAGGTCATGACTTGGACTTGAACAATGTTCAAGCTTTGTGCGCCCAAGGCAAAATTATGGAAGTGTCCATAGGTCATGCTTTAACGGTCGAAGCCTTGGATTTGGGCTGGGACAATGTGGTGAAGGCATATCTTGCTAAGCTGGCTTAGTTGGGGGTGAAGCATGTCTACGGACCTAGGAAAACGTACTGTCTCAGAGAAAAGAATACGCTGTGATGGCTGTTTATTTTTAGTAGAGCAATGTGTTTGTTCCTGGGTTCCTAGGTTGTCTACACGATTAAGTATCTTGATTTTACAAGACCCAAAAGAGGCAAAACACGCTAAAAATACGGTTCCCTTGTTGCGTTTAGGTTTGCCAGTAGTAAAGTGTATTCAGACATCCAATCAAGAGGCTTTGCGCTGTGCGTTGTCACAGAAAGACCCGGCTAAGTGGCGATTGCTTTTTCCCAATGATGAGGCGACAGCGATTGAGTCTATGGATGCGAAAGTTGCGTCTAATATAGAAGGGCTGATTGTGTTGGATGCTACCTGGCGCAAGGCGAAGAAACTGTATTTAACCGAGTCTTTGTTGCAACGATTTGAGAGCCTATGTTTTGCGCGACCTCCAGCCGGTCAGTATCATATTCGAAAATCACCCAGTGAACTGTCTTTGTCAACGTTGGAAGCCAGTGCTTACGCAATCGAGCAGATTACAGGTGATAATATGCAACCACTGAGAGAATTTATGTTGTCGGCGCAAACTTGGCAGTGGCGGAAGCAACCTTTGGCTCATCGGCATGTCAATTGATCGACCATACTGAAAAATATAAAAGAGAAAATCATGATGGATAAGCAAACAGAAATAGAAGCGGCTGTATTACGTCGACTTTTAAAGCACTTGGATGATAATAAGTCTGTACAAAATATTGATTTAATGAATCTGGCCGGATTTTGCCGTAATTGTTTAAGCAAGTGGTACATGGCCGAAGCGGAACAGCGCGATGTTAAGATAGATTATGATCAAGCACGTGAATTCGTATACGGCGAACCCTACGACTCATGGAAGACTAAGCATCAGCCAGAAGCAACGGCAGAACAACTTGCGGCCTTTAATGCAAAGTCTCAGTCTAGTCAGTAAGTTAGAAGTGAAAAAACGACTTGGTTCGTTTTTTTCTTTTTTAAAGGGCACCAAACGTTTTGTTTGTGTGCTGCTTATTGTGGTTTCTTTTCCACATTGGTGGTTGTACGCCGATGTGACAGATAAATATCGAAAATTGGCAAAACAAGCCAGTACGGTTTACGGTGCTGATGCCGAGAAGCGTATTCTAGCGTGGCGAAGACTGATCAGTGAGTCCAAATCGTTGCCTATTACAGAGCAGTTAGCGGTCGTAAACCATTTTTTTAATCAAATGGACTTCGTGGACGATATTGATTTATGGGGAAAAGAAGATTATTGGGCGACTCCTATTGAATTTTTGGGTATGCGCGCAGGCGACTGTGAAGACTTTACGATCGCCAAATACTTTACGCTTAGAGAGCTTGGCGTGCCTGACGATAAGTTGCGCTTAGTCTATGTTAAGGCGCTTAGTTTAAATCAGCATCACATGGTGCTGGCGTATTATCACAAACCAACTTCGGTTCCTGTTTTGCTGGATAATCTCGATAAAGAATTGAAACCCGCCTCGAAGCGTAATGATCTTTTGCCAATATACTCATTTAATGCTGAAAACTTG
Source organism: uncultured Maribrevibacterium sp. (assembly GCA_964494965.1). Lineage (GTDB taxonomy): Bacteria > Pseudomonadota > Gammaproteobacteria > Pseudomonadales > Marinomonadaceae > Marinomonas. The sequence continues at coordinate 1,008 of CAZBUC010000183.1, read as the reverse complement.
TGGCTATCGAAAGAGAAAGGGCGAGGTGTTTTGGTTGGTGGCTCATCACGATTGAGCTTATGGACAGATCTTAATGATCGCTTTAACACAATGACAAATTAGGAGAACGTGGATGACGCTGTTCCGCCAATTAATGATCACGATTATCGCCATATTCTCTATGATGTTGGCCGTCGTTATGGTCATCAACTTTAATACGACGAAGGGATATTTGATCGGCCAGTTGGAGTCGACCACACAAGATACCGCCACCTCGTTGAGCATGTCAGTATCGGATTTCATGGCATTTGAAGATTACGCTTCCGTACAAAGTAATATTAATGCTGTGTTTGACAGTGGGTATTTTTCAGAGGTGAAAATTCATGTCTATGAAAATGACTCCAACATTATTCGTTCGAATGAAACAAGAATACAGGGCGTACCGGCTTGGTTTATTGAAATAATTGACTTCAGAGTGCCTGTTGCCAGAGCCATTATTTCGAATGGTTGGAGCGAGCTTGGTCAAGTATATGTCACGGGTAGCGCCGGTTATGGTTACTACCAATTGTGGCTTGCTTCACGCGATTTGTTACTGTCTTTTATTATTATTGGTACCGTGACCTTGATTTTAGGCGGTATTGCACTGCGTTATCTCTTTAAACCGCTTGCTGAGCTCGAAAAACAAGCAGAAGCCATTCAGCAGCGACGTTTTATAAAGATGATCGATGTGCCGAAAACGCGCGAGTTAAAGTCTGTTGTTCTATCAATGAACCGAATGGTTGAAAAGCTCGAAAAGGAGTTTGCTTCAGAAGTAGAAACCGCACAATGGCTTCAAGCCAAAGCATTCAAAGACCCTGTGAGTGGACTAGGTAATCGCCACTTTTTTGAAAGCCAAATTAAATCGCACTTTACAGAAGTAGAGCGGGGTTTAGACGGGTTGGTGTTGATCAGTCTTGCTGATTTGGCCAAGTTAAACAATGAGCGCGGCTATGAGTCGGCGGACATGTTTATTCAATCGGCAGCGGATAT
>CAZBUC010000182.1:0-5219 GCA_964494965.1 uncultured Maribrevibacterium sp. | reverse complement strand
CCAAGAATTGATCAACACCCAATTTGCACCGTTGGCGGCTTTGCTGGCTTACTATGAGACCGAAAAAGCCCTTGAACCTTTACAATCAGTTACATCAGCCACCCAAAATGGTGATTTTTCCTTGACGGAGAAGCTCGAACAGACGCTGGTGAGCATTTTGGCCGGTTGTGAGTACATCGCCATGGTCAATACGAAACTTCGCCCAGAGCGAAAATTGGCGCAACTCAAACGAATCGACTGCTTCGCTGACCAATCAACCCTTTCAAGGGGGTTGGATGAGCTAACTCAAATGAATCTCGACCAATTAACGGCTGCTGTCCGTCAAATTAGCGACCGTTGTAGCCATACCCGGCAGCATGATTGGCGTGGTTTTCTGGAATTGGACTTTGATTTATCCGCTTTGCCCTGTGGAAAACAGGCTGAAGGAGGGCAAAAAGGGTACGCCAGCGGTAAAAAAACAGCATTGTGCGCCAATTGGCACGAGTCAATGCCGTTTCGTACCGAGAAACTCTCTGGTCCGACCTGTTTCCAGGTAACCAATTGACCATGCAATGTTTGCAACAAGCAGTCCTGGCTGTCGAAAGTTCATTTGAGTTAGCTCTCAGCCAACGAGAACGGACGCTTTTTCGGTTGGATGGCGGTTCTGGCACGGATGAAAACCTGCGTTGGTTGTTAGCCCGCGGCTATCAACTGTTAGGCAAAGGCTTTTCCGGCAAGCGGGCGCAGGCATTGGCAACCCTTGTTTCCCGTTGGGATGTTGCCGACGACCAAGGCTGGCTCGGTTGGGTTGACCCGCCATTTGACTTGGGTCGGCCGGTTCGAGTCGTGGTCAGAAAACGCCTCCATGAAGGGAAATGGAAGCACAGCTACTATGTGACTACCTTGTCCTTTCCTTCCAAAAGGGCGTTGATGGAGCGGTACAACCAGAGAGGGGATGCTGAAATCGAACAATTTCGCGCCGATAAGAGCGGGTTACATCTGTCGGCGCGCCGCAAGCGGCAATTTGTCGCCCAAAAAGCGTTGATTCTGCTCACCGACCTGGCGCACAATCTCTTGGCCGATTTTCATCGCCGCGCTTTGGTTGGTTCTCGCTTTGCCGATTGGGGTCAAAAGCGTATTGTCCGCGATCTATTGGTGGTACCGGGTCGGCTCTATTTTGAGTCAGGACAACTCAAACGAATCGAATTGCTGGCTTCGCATCCATATGCTGATGAACTGATTATTTGTTTGGAAAGGTACTGTTCCGGCCGTTTTGGCGCAAATTATGAATAGAAACGGCCTCTGCTTGCATGGATTATGTTAAACCGAATAGAAATGCGCTCTGTTTGCGCAAAAATAAGGTATCAAATAAAACTACTACTACCGATCGTTTTTCCACTGGTATGGAAACATTCACAGAGGTAGAAGAAGTAGTAGAAGAAATAACAGCGCCTAAATAGGCGCGAAGCTTAGCGCCGTACCCACACAACAACTCTTATAATGATCACTAAACGGCAATTAAATTACTTATTCATTTAGCCGGTTGAAGCCTCGTGAGTAAATGGACAAGTTACTTGAGGGGTGTGCATAAATAGAATATGCCCAATAACTTGACGTAGCCGGCCAATTGGGTACTCCTTAAGGTGAAAACTTGAAGGAGGTACCCAACCCAACCTTGGCCGACTACGTCCATCTAATCTTTACACTCTTTGACCTGTTTGTCCAGCAGCAGGCAGGTAATAATGGGCCCAGACGAGGTAAACCGTTTACTTTTGCTGAGAAGGCGATGATTGTTTTGTTCACTCTTTTCCAGTTTCGACGCATTTTTCGCTTCAAGGCGCAGCAGCGTTGGCTGAAAGCGAATCCAGAGATGCTGCCCTTGTTGGGCTTTGAGCAGATACCACACCGGACAACCCTTTCGCGACGCTACAAGCGATTGTACGATACCCTGCAAGAGTTCGTGGCCTTCCTGGGTACCTATGCCTCTGAGCTGGACCTGCCTTTGAGCCAGGAGCAGCTGGTGGAGGACAAAAGTCTGTTCAAAGCTTTAGGCCCTGTTTGGCACCAGTCAGACCGCAAAGAGGGGCGCATTCCCGCCAAGCTGCGTCACCTGGACCCCAATGCCACCTGGAGCAAGAGCGCCTACCAGGGTTGGGTCTATGGCTACGGCCTACATCTCACCTGCAACGCCAACGCCTTTCCTGCTCTGGTGCAAGTCGAAACAGCCGCTTATGATGAAGGCAAGGTCCTGGACCAGAAAGCGGACTACATCTTGCACTCCATCCAGCCCACAAGCCTGGCGGCGGACAACAAGTACACCAAAGCCATGCGCATTCGTCGTTGGGCTAAGCAAGGCGTCGCTTTGCTTACACCCGCTCTCAAGTGGGTCAAGGGCTGCTATGCGCAAGCCTATTGGCGCTTTATTAAGGAATCGGACAACGTCGAACGCCTCCGTCGTCGCCGCACTTCCGTTGAGCCGCTTTTTGATCTGATTGCCAAGGTGCTTGGCACCACCGGCATACACAAGCAATTGCCCGTTCAGCGACAAGCCAATGTGCAGACTTGCCTGGCTTTGGCCACGCTCTCGGTGCAAATAGCCATGATTGCCAATAGTATCTGGGGTTTACCGTTGCGTAACATCTCGACGATGGCTACTGCCTTCACCTGAATTATGCACACCCCTCAGTTACTTAAGCGGCATTCTTATAATGATTTGATCCAACCCTTGGGAAGGTTGGCGTCTAACCAGTTGAGTCGTTACGGGCGTCATAGGTGATAGTGTCATGATAATTTGTCTATTCGAGCGACTCCATCACTGTGATTTGTGACTTCGGTATAAAGAGAATTAAGCATTTGTGAAAAGTGTCACTATCTTAGTTGTAAGCCTTTCTAAGCAAAAATAAAATTCTTTGCGCCCGTGAAAAAAGGATTTGTTTAATTTCCCGATATTGTATACAATAATTACACAATGTTACTCACTGTTAAAACATTGTATTGTTTTGTACTCAAAAAACATGGAGAACTTGAACATGACACGTACAACTACAATCCTCGCTATCGCTAACAACAAGGGAGGGGTAGCAAAAACCACAACAGCCGCTAATTTAGCTCATGGCTTAGCGCAAAAGTTCATCGTGAATGGACAACCAACGGGAGGGGTGCTGCTCATAGATTTAGATCCACAAGGTAATCTTGCTGATTTTTTTGGTGTTCGCACAAAGGTTTACCACTCCGAAAAAAATCCTGGCGGCAAATGCGTTAGTTTTTTACTCATTCCAGCTAGTCGAGAATTAGAGTATGCTACTGAAGAACTTCTTAATGCAGATTACGCAGCTGCTCGCCGCCCAGGTAAGGAACATGTGCCTATCAACCAAATTTTGTCTCATCGCTTGACCGGGGCTAATGGCGTATTCAACTATATCATCATTGATTGCCCACCAAAATTAGACGTACTCAAAAATGCTGTTTATGACTTTGCCCACGCTGTTATCGTGCCTACCAAAACCGATTACATTAGCATTGTCGGCGCGGTTCAACACACCGAAGATTTATACAATCTTCGTGAAACGATGGGCTTAAAAGCACAGCTGGCGTTTGTTTTGCCGACAATGGTTAGCCCACGACAAATCATGGATCGTCAAATGTACGATGATTTAATTAATACTTATGGTGCCGCTCGTATTGCTAGGCCAATACCGCTTAGTGTGAAAGTGAAAGAGAGCCCCGGAGCGGGAGGTCAATCTTTATTTGAATACGCACCCGACTCAGAACCGGCTGTGGCTTATCGCGACTTAGTGCGGAGAGTGATGAATGTTCGATCCACTTAGCGAACTGGAAAACAAAAATGAAGCATCCCCATCGAAAGAGAATCGCAAACAATCTACCCGGCATAAACAGTTTGATTCGGCGACTGCACGTCTAAATACAGGTCAGGTTAGATCGGTAGTAACACCAGAGTCAGTTAGGGCGGGACAGTATGATCGCAAAACGATTACACTGCCGCCCAAACAGATTCGTCTGATCGACCAGCTACGCCGTAACGAAGGGATAGGTATTTTGGCTTTTTATCGATGGCTAATTGATCAGGGATTGCAAGCATACGAAGAGGGATCTAGACCGCGTCCAGCCGACAAAGTAATTCATGACGTGGATTTAGGACATTGGTCAAGCATCGCTGATCTCGATGAATAAAACTACCTTCAAGGAGGGTAACTGTGGGCGATTTAGTCAGGCAGTTAAGACCGTCGCCTTAGAAACTGGCAAAAAACAGGACGCGATGAGCATGGCTCAGTATATGGTCAACTTTGCCAAGAATTTGATGTTACCAACTATAAGCAACTGTCGGCCAAACGTTTTCAGGGCGTGATGTACTGGTTGACTGTTGGTACAGCAACAGACTTGGGTGGAAAGCCTGTCCTTTCAAACTATAAAAGTCATCGTGTAGAAGGTTTAATCGCCTGCCCACTTGTCTAAAAAGTCTAGCACAGACTGGTATTGACTTTGGCGAAGGTTTTTGTAACTAGTAACGCGAAAGCGGCGGTGGAGTTCGATAAAGATAGATTGGTAATGATTTTTACTTGGATCCAGCGCCTTTAGTTCGGTGGCGATGGCCAGAACTTTAGTTGATACGTCGGCTGCCTGTTCATCGGTGATGGCTTCGCGGGGAGCGAGTTGTCGTTCAAGAGGAGCAAGCCGCTGCTCTAAGTTGGCAATGCGTTTGCCATGCTGACCGACAACAACAGCCGCATTATCCAGTCGTTGCATGATATGCAACTGTTCTTCAGCCATCTGCATGATAGCGCGACCCATTTCGCGGATTTGGAGTAGGGATGCGCGTCCTTCTGGGCTGGGAGTTATCCAATCATCGGAATCGTTGGCAACGGCCGCTTTGGTAAAAGCGGATGCCAAAACACGGTAACATTCACGCTGATAACGCAGCAAAAGTGGTCGAATATCATCCCGCACACGACTGGAACTAACACCAAACAACCAACCATTCAGCAGGTCTAACGGGAGACAAATCATTTCTTGAGTACCGCCCCCTGTGCCGGGTGTGTTTGTAATAAACACACCCGAAATTTCCTCACCGAGAATAGGATCGCGGCGGATGCGTTGTAACTGGCTAGACCAAGCTAAGCCGAGTTGGTCGCAGATGGGTCGAATGGGCACATAAATAATCTGACGGCCGTCCACATCCACTAGCACGGCTGTGATCTCATCATCATAAAAAACAACCGTTT
>CAZBUC010000181.1:1295-5222 GCA_964494965.1 uncultured Maribrevibacterium sp. | reverse complement strand
CTTCACGGTACTCGTATAGGGTTTAACTGTTTTTAGAAAACGATAAAACAATGAATAAAATCAATCCTAACAAACTGCTGCTATCGAAGTGGACATCTACTTCACCACAGCAAAAAGAAAAGCATTTTATTGTGACTCAATTGATACGGGACGAAGAAGACACGGTTATCGAGTGTGTTCTTGAGGCCGTTATCAATAAAAAGCAATACACATTCCCTTGGCAAAAGTTAACGTCTAGGGAACATTGGCAGCACGGCTGGAAGTGACTAGCTACTCACTTTCAGTTTAACAAAGGCGCTTACTCACCCTGGTAAGCGCCTTTTTCTTATCTTGCCGCCATGCTTTCCACTATTTTTCTAATTCGTTTAAGCGCGCTTCTAGGGCTGTGAGTTTTTCACGGTACTTGGCCAGCATGGCGGCTTGCACTTCAAACTCTTCTCGTGTGACTAGGTCCATCTTGCTTAGAGTATTGCGGGCCACTTCGTGCAATTGTGCTTGAATTTCTTCTTTTGGCAGCTTACCCAAGGTTTCAGCTGCTTGTTCTAATCCGCTTCCGAACTGTTTAATAAATTGGTCAATCATGCTCGTCTCTTTTTAATCGTTGAATAATACCTAGTATAAAGGCCCATAGAAGGTGCAAACAAGCTATCTATTAGACGCTTTTACTCACCCCAATTGCACCACTATGACGCAGCGCACTTTTTGGGCTGTCCAAAATGTCGCACGCAGAAAAATCTATCCCTATTTTTCTAACTGATTCGCTTCTCATAAAAGTAAGCAATCCTAGATTTACAAAGGCTTTAGGATACATGGCACACATATTGAATAGTGTATAACACCTGCGATATGACACTAAAACTGACTTTTTAAGGAGACAGTGGGTATGAAGCTAATAACAGCCATAGTCAAGCCATTCAAACTCGACGACGTTCGAGAAGCGCTTTCTGAAATAGGCGTACAAGGTATCACCGTAACAGAAGTAAAAGGGTTTGGACGTCAGAAAGGCCACACTGAGCTTTATCGAGGCGCTGAATATGTTGTCGATTTTTTGCCAAAAGTAAAAATCGAACTCGCCATCTCTGATGACATGACAGACCAAGTCGTGGAAGCCATTACAGGCGCAGCGAACACAGGCAAAATCGGCGACGGTAAAATCTTTATCGTTAACCTTGAACAAGCGGTTCGTATTCGTACCGGTGAGACTGGCGTAGAAGCTGTTTAACCACAGTCTGAAACCTATTAGCCTTTTGGGGGGCGAAACATGCAAGATCAAATTTTTCACTTACAATATGCCATGGATACCTTTTATTTCTTGGTGTGTGGCGCACTGGTTATGTGGATGGCAGCGGGATTTGCCATGCTGGAAGCGGGTTTAGTTCGCTCTAAAAATACCACGGAAATTCTGACCAAGAACGTAGCCTTGTTCGCTATCTCTTGCACCATGTACTTAATATGTGGTTATTCCATCATGTACGGCGGCACTTGGTTCCTAACGGGGATTCAAGACGTTGACGTATCTTCTACATTGACTGACTTTGCGGGTCGCGAAGGCGGATTTGAAGGCGGATCTATCTACTCTGGCGCGTCTGACTTCTTCTTCCAAGTGGTGTTTGTCGCCACGGCCATGTCTATCGTTTCTGGTGCAGTTGCTGAGCGTATGAAGCTTTGGGCTTTCCTAGCCTTTGCAGTGGTAATGACAGGTTTCATCTACCCAATGCAAGGTAACTGGACATGGGGCGGCGGTTCTGTGTTTGGTATGTTCAGCCTTGGCGATCTTGGTTTCACGGATTTCGCAGGTTCCGGTATTGTTCACATGGCAGGGGCGTCTGCAGCCTTGGCGGGTGTTCTTATCCTAGGTGCTCGTAAAGGAAAATACGGTCCAAACGGTGAAGTACGCGCTATTCCTGGTGCCAACCTACCGCTAGCGACCTTGGGCACACTGATTCTTTGGATGGGTTGGTTTGGTTTCAACGGTGGCTCGGTTCTAAAATTAGGTGATATCGCCAATGCGAATGCGGTTGCCATGGTGTTTTTGAACACGAATGCGGCAGCAGCAGGTGGTGCTCTTGGTGCCTTAATCCTTGCTCGTATCATGTTCGGTAAGGCTGACCTTACTATGCTTTTGAACGGTGCATTGGCAGGTTTGGTTGCTATCACAGCTGGTCCTGACACACCATCGGCTCTTGGCGCTACCTTGATCGGTCTAGTGGGTGGTTTAATTGTTGTGGTGTCTATCCTAACACTGGAAAAACTGAAAATAGACGATCCAGTAGGTGCTATTTCGGTTCACGGTGTGGTTGGTTTGTGGGGTCTATTGGCCGTACCACTAACTAACGACGGTGCAACATTTGGCGGTCAAATCGCCGGCGCACTGACCATCTTCGTCTGGGTATTTGTGACCAGCCTTATTGTTTGGCTAGCCATTAAAGCCATCATGGGAATCCGAGTGTCTGAAGAGGAAGAATACGAAGGGGTTGACCTTTCTGAATGTGGTATGGAAGCCTACCCAGAATTTGGTAGAAAATAATCGCCTTATTCTAGATCACGACATGTAAGTAAGAAAAAACACCCCCGCTTTTGCGGGGGTGTTTTTTTTCAATTCTAAATGGGTTTCCCCTCTTACGGCGTTATGGGTTAGCATAACCCTCATCAAAACAGTTAACACAGACACAAGAGACCAGCATGCTAGAAGATTTACATTTAACCATTCGTAACCTCACCAACAATGACTATGATCAAGTCAAAACACTCATGGATAAGGTGTACCACGATATTGGTGGAGCATGGCCGGAACACACTATCCATCAACTGATCAGAGAGTTTCCTGAAGGACAGATTTGCCTTGAAGACCATGGCAAGATCATTGGTTTGGCGTTGTCAGTGCAGGTGAATTATCAGCGTTTTAGTAACCCACATACTTATGATGATTTAGTCGATCAGAAAGAAAACATCTTAAACGATGCCTTGGGTGACGCCCTTTATGGCCTCGATGCTTTGATTTCTCCCGAGTACCGTGGTTACCGCTTGGGCCGTCGCCTCTATGAAGCGCGTAAAGAATTGTGCCGTCAGCACAATCTGCGTGCCATTTTAGCGGGCGGTCGTATCCCTAATTATCACGAGCACTCCGATGACATGAGTGCAGCAGAATATTTAGAAGCAGTGAAAGAGCGTAAAATCTACGACCCGATTTTGAGCTTCCAGCTGTCGAACGACTTTCAGATTACACGTCTACTGAAGCGCTACATGCCAGAAGATGAAAAGTCTCAAGGTTATGCCACCCTGCTTGAATGGAAGAATATTTTCTTCGAACCCGATACCAATGTGATTCGCTCACGCAAAACCCAAGTACGCATTGGCGCTATCCAGTGGCAGATGCGTGAGGTAGAAAGTGTTGAGGAACTATTAAAGCAAGTCGAATATTTTATTGATGCGGTATCGGATTATAAAAGTGACTTTGTACTCTTTCCGGAGTTTTTCAACACACCTCTCATTGGCCTAAGCCCAGATCAGCGTAACCAAACCGAAGCCATTCGCTTTCTAGCCAGCTATACGGAGCTGTTTAAAAACGAAATGTCGCAATTTGCTGTCAGTTATAACATCAACGTTATTACCGGTTCCATGCCGCTGATTGAAGACGATATTGTCTATAACGTCAGTTACTTGTGCCGTCGTGATGGCACGGTGGAAGAGCAAAGAAAAATTCATATTACCCCGCACGAGCGTCGTGATTGGGTGATTCAAGGTGGCAATGAAATACGTGTGTTTGATACCGACGCAGGCCGAGTGGGTATTTTGATTTGTTACGATGTGGAGTTCCCTGAGCTGGGTCGTTTACTGGCAGAGCAAGACATGGACATACTCTTTGTGCCCTTCTGGACAGACACCAAAAACGGCTACTTACGAGTACGTCGTTGTGCTCAGGCCCGT
>CAZBUC010000181.1:0-1285 GCA_964494965.1 uncultured Maribrevibacterium sp. | reverse complement strand
CTCACCGTCTGACTTCTCATACCCTCATGATGCGGTCATGGCAGAAACCACGCCAAACACCGAAATGATCATGTTCTCGGATCTGGATTTAGACAAGCTCAAACTGACTCGCAGCGAAGGGTCGGTCAATAACCTGAAAGACCGTCGTTTGGATTTGTACTCAGTTTCTTGGAACAAAAAATAAGTATGGCTAAAGCTAAAACCGCTTTTGTATGCAATGAATGTGGCGCTGACTATGCGAAATGGCAAGGACAATGCCAGGCATGCAGCGCGTGGAACTCCTTGTCTGAAATTCGCTTAACCTCTAGCAAAACGTCCGCTCGTGTTTCTGCCAGCCAAGACCCTCGCTACCAAGGTTACGCTGGCGCTGTCACAGGCATTCAGAACTTATCCGATGTGGATCTAGGCGATGTGCCGCGTTTCAGTTCCGGGGCAAGCGAGTTTGACCGCGTGTTAGGCGGCGGCTTGGTGCCCGGTGGTGTCGTTTTGATTGGCGGTCACCCAGGGGCGGGGAAAAGTACCCTCTTGTTGCAAACCATGTGTTGGCTAGCCCAGCAACAAAGCGCCCTGTATGTCACCGGTGAGGAATCCCTTCAGCAAGTCGCGATGCGAGCGCAGCGCCTTGGTTTACCGACCCAAAATTTAAAAATGCTGTCGGAAACCAATGTGGAAGCCATTTTAAACATTGCCCAACAGGTCAAGCCCAAGGTGATGGTCATCGACTCCATTCAGGTCATGCATTTGGATGGCGTGGAATCGGCACCGGGGAGCGTCTCACAAGTGCGAGAAAGCGCGGCGGTATTGACGCGTTTCGCCAAACAAACTCAAACTGCTGTCTTATTGGTGGGGCATGTCACTAAAGACGGTTCGCTGGCAGGGCCAAAAGTGCTGGAACACATGGTCGATTGCTCGGTGTTATTAGAAGGCTCAGAAGATTCTCGCTTTCGCACCCTTAGGGGAATGAAAAACCGTTTTGGCGCGGTGAATGAGTTGGGTGTTTTTGCCATGTTGGAAACGGGCTTAAAAGAAGTTAAAAATCCCAGCTCTATTTTCTTGAATCGCAGCAATCACCCTGCAGCAGGCAGCTTGGTGATGGTGGTGTGGGAAGGGACTCGTCCACTATTAGTCGAACTTCAAGCCTTAGTCGATGACTCGGCGCTTGGTAATCCAAGACGGGTCACGGTCGGCTTTGATCATAATCGACTGGCGATGTTGCTGGCAGTATTGCACAAACATGGTGGCTTACTCACGGCCGATCAGGATGTGTATTTGAACGTGGTGGGCG
>CAZBUC010000180.1:0-5271 GCA_964494965.1 uncultured Maribrevibacterium sp. | reverse complement strand
CCGATTACGAGAAAACGCGTATTCGTTATAAGGATCGAGCCAAAGCCGGTCGACGAGTGTCCTTGGATAAAGCGCGTCAGAACAAACCACCTATTCAATTCGATGGTCATGTTGTTCAACCTAAGAAATTGGGTGTGACCGTACTGACTGAAAAGGACATCGATCTTAATCTGGTTAAGGACTACATTGATTGGACGCCGTTTTTCCAAACATGGGAATTGGCAGGCGCGTACCCGCGTATACTCACTGATGAAGTGGTTGGGGTTGAGGCAACGCGTGTTTACCATGACGCGTTAAACATGCTCGATGAAGTGATAGCAACACAGTGCTTACAAGCTCGTGCTGTGGTGGGGCTATTCCCTGCTAACCAAGTGAATCACGATGATATCGAAATTTATGCGGATGACACTCGTAGTGACGTGATTGAGCGCTTGTCTTTCCTTCGTATTCAGAACGAGCTCACTGCGCCCGGTAAATACAATCACAGCCTAGCGGACTTTGTCGCACCAAAAGACAGTGGTGTCGCGGATTATATTGGCGCATTTGCTTGTGCAGCAGGCTTTGGTATTGATCCTTTGGTGGCGAAATATGAAGCGGATCACGATGACTATAACTCTATAATGATAAAAGCCGTCGCCGACCGATTGGCGGAAGCCACCGCAGAGTATTTACACAAAAAAGTGCGTAAAGAGTTTTGGGGCTATGCTGAGTCCGAAGAGCTAACTAATGAGCAATTGATCAAAGAGAAATACCAGGGTATTCGTCCTGCTCCGGGTTATCCAGCGTGTCCTGATCACACAGAAAAAGCCAAGTTATGGACTCTGTTGGATGTGAAAGATAAAATTGATATGGAAATTACGGAAAGCTTTGCTATGTTGCCGACAGCAGCAGTGAGTGGCTGGTATTTTGCCCATCCAGACGCAACTTATTTTGGGGTAGGGAAGATAGGTCCTGACCAAGTTGACGATTACGCCAAGCGTAAAGGCATGTCTAAAGACGATGCTGAGCGCTGGCTGGCGCCGAATTTAGGATACGATCCAGAAGATGATCGTATCTAAATGCAATAGGGTGCAGTATTACTCAACTTAACGACTTTAATAAATATGACAGCGTAAAGGATTAAGTATTTTTATGACAAAAGCGATCAAAGACCCAGAAAAGCACAAGGCGCGCATGCAAGCCATTAAGTCTCATGTAGATAAACGCATTGCGAAAGCACAAGAAGACAAAGGCACTTTTGTTTTGTTAACCGGCAATGGTAAAGGCAAATCGAGCTCCGCCCTAGGTATGGTCGCTCGTGCTTTAGGGCATGGTATGAAAGTAGGTGTGGTGCAGTTTTTGAAGGGTGAATGGAATACGGGTGAAATCGACTTTTTCAAGCAGCAACCTAATGTTCAGTGGGAAATTATGCCCGCTGGCTTCACGTGGGAAACACAAAACCGTGAGTCTGATGTGGCTTCTTCTCTGCAAGCATGGGAGAAAGCCTCGGCGATGCTGTCCGATGACAGCATCGATTTAGTGGTGCTGGATGAATTAACTTACTTGCTGCATTACGAGTATTTGAACGAAGACGAAGTGCTTGAAGCGCTAATGAAACGTCCCGAAAACCAGCATCTCGTGGTAACAGGGCGTGGTGCAAGTAACGCCTTGATAGAGCTCGCGGACACAGTAAGTGAAATAAAAGAAGTAAAGCATGCCTTCAAAAGAGGAATAAAAGCGCAAAAAGGGCTGGAGTTCTAAACGGGCATTATTTATATTATTTGTCCTTTGCAATGAAGGGGAGTCTTTTTCTCCCATTATATATAATCCAATAAAAAGAGGTTTTTATGGCGACCATTGAGCGCATGGAAGTAGGTCAACGCATGAGTCGAATCGTTAAGCATAACGAGACGGTGTATTTGTGTGGCCAAGTTGGCGCAGATGCAAACACAGACATAGCAGAGCAAACTAGAACCATGCTTGAAAAAGTAGATGCCCTACTAGATCAGGCTGGATCAGATCGTTCCAATATATTATCTGCCACGATTTACCTACGTGATATGAAAGATTTTGCCGCTATGAATGCTGTATGGGATGCCTGGATACCTGAAGGTCATGCGCCAGCACGCGCATGTGTAGAGGCTAGAATGGCGCGTCAAGAACTGCTGGTTGAGATCTCTGTTGTTGCAGCAGTCGGTCAATAGAGCGAAACGTCTATAAAACAAGCTAAATGAAAAGCTACTCCGTTGGCTTGTTTTATAGACTTCTTCTAGTGTTATTTAAGCGATTGTTTATTAATCGCGACATCATTTTCTACCAAAGCGTTGCTTAATTCGCGTATGGTCCTACCCATGTCTCTGGCAAGATTCATTAGTAAAATGCCAAAGTCAAATGGATGGCGGTCGTGAAAATCACTGAATACATCGCTGGATACTTCGACTAGGATGCCGCTTTTTACGGCTACCAAGCTCCCCACTCTTTGATGCAGTGCAATCATGGACACAAAGCCTATGGCTTCACCAAAGTGGATTGTCCGTGTAAGCCTTTTTTTACTGTCATGTTGCTTGTAAAAGTCTAGTTCGCCCTCTAAAACCACATAGAAACTGTTGCCTTTGTCTCCATATGCAAAGATTTCATCATCCTTCTCAAAGGTATGAAGCTTTCCTTGACCTAGTAAGAATTGAATACCGCTGTCTGATAGGGCGCCAAAAATAGAAGCATTTTTTAAACGAGAGAGTGATAGTGCGTCACTGAGTTTTTTGTTGGGTGTTTTTAATGTGACGGGATTCATAATAGCCGCCTTATTGTTATGGGTTATGACAAGATGACGACCAAAAACGCGATTTCTTTATAGTAAATGAGATTTCTTATTAGCAAATTAGTGTGAAATCGCATTTTTGGTGTCAAAACATGGAATTTCGATTCATTCCTCTATTTTTAAGATAGTCCCCGCAGGCTTTTTTTTCTAATAATGATTTTCACGCTTAAAGACAGTCGTGCATCTGTGCGATAATAAGGCAATCTATATTACTCTCAGTGCATTTTGTATTGGGGATCCATCATTCACATCATGATAAACGGAAGAATACTTTGTTAACGACGGCTAATATCACCATGCAATTTGGTGCGAAACCTCTTTTTGAAAACGTGTCTGTTAAGTTTGGTGAAGGCAAACGCTACGGTCTTATTGGCGCCAATGGTTGCGGTAAGTCAACGTTTATGAAAATCCTGGGTGGCGACCTAGAACCGAGCTCAGGTAACGTCTCTAAAGACCCTAATGAGCGTCTTGGTAAATTAAAACAAGATCAATTTGCTTTCGAAGAGTATTCCGTTATTGATACCGTCATCATGGGGCACACTGAGCTTTGGGCAATAAAAGCAGAAAAAGATGCGATTTACGCGAATCCCGAAATGACAGAGGCGGATGGCCTGCGCGCTGGGGATTTAGAGGCGGAATTTGCTGAAATGGATGGCTACACGGCCGACGCTCGTGCCGGTGAATTGCTGTTAGGTGTGGGGATTCCCACTGAACAGCACTACGGCCTAATGAGTGAAGTGGCGCCTGGTTTGAAGCTTCGGGTGTTGCTTGCTCAGGCTCTTTTTTCTGATCCTGAAATACTCCTGCTGGACGAGCCAACTAACAACCTTGATATCAATACCATCCGTTGGTTGGAAGGGGTTTTGGTGGAGCGCAACTGCACCATGATTATCATTTCCCATGACCGCCACTTCTTAAACTCGGTTTGCACTAACATGGCGGATCTAGATTACGGCGAGTTGCGTTTATTTTCTGGCAACTACGACGAATATATGACGGCAGCCACCCAGGCTCGCGAGCGTTTATTGTCAGATAATGCAAAGAAAAAAGCGCAGATTAGCGAGTTAAAGTCGTTTGTCAGTCGTTTCTCTGCCAATGCGTCAAAGTCTAAGCAAGCAACTTCTCGTGCCAAGCAAATTGATAAAATTCAACTAGAAGACGTTAAGCCATCCAGTCGTCAAAACCCCTTCATCCGTTTTGAGCAAGAGAAAAAACTTCACCGCACGGCAGTACAAATTGAAAACGTGGCGAAATCTTACGATGAAGTTTTGTTTAGCGGTTTAAACATGATGGTTGAAGTAGGTGAGCGCATAGCGGTTATCGGGCCAAACGGCATTGGTAAAACCACCTTGCTAAAATGTCTTGTTGGTGATACCGAGTTAACAAAAGGTTTTGTGAAATGGTCTGAAAATGCCAATATTGGGTATTATGCACAGGATCATCACCATGAATTCGAAGAAGACCTTGATCTTATTGAGTGGATGTCACAATGGGGTCAAGAGGGTGACGATGAGCAGGTTATTCGTGGTACTTTGGGGCGTTTGTTGTTTTCACAAAACGACATTAAAAAGTCCGTCAAAGTGCTGTCTGGTGGTGAGCAAGGCCGTATGCTGTTCGGTAAGCTGATGCTGCAAAAACCCAATGTATTGGTCATGGATGAACCCACGAACCATATGGATATGGAGTCCATCGAGTCGTTGAACCTTGCCCTTGAAAATTACCCTGGCACTTTGATTTTTGTCAGCCACGACCGCGAGTTTGTGTCGTCTCTGGCTTCTCGAATTGTCGAAGTTACAAGTGAGGGAATTGTTGACTTCCACGGTACTTACGATGAGTACCTGGCGAAGCAAGAGTCTTAAGGCGATAAGACGGTTTCTGCAGTAATCATCTAAAAGAGAAGTCACTGAAAAAGGAAAGTTATTTGACTTTCCTTTTTTATTGTTTGGATGAAAATAGCGTTGTGAATCGCTGCTGTGGGCAGATCATCGTCTATCGACGTAAGAATGTGCTTCTTGGTACTCTAGTATTTCGACCTCATCCCCTACATGAATCGTGCCTTTATTTAGCGCAATAAGATTAATGCCAAAGGTAATGCCCTTGCCTTCAAGTAGTCGAAATTTACCTAAGGTTTTCAAAGGTTCGCCTTTAGGAATGCGCTCTGCCGTTTGTGGGTTCAAAGTCGTAAAAATACAGCGAATACAGGGTTTGATGTTTTCGAATAGAACGGAACCTATTCGAATTCGCTTCCACTTGTCTTCCTCAAAAGCGTGATTGCCACGAATAACAAGGTTGGGCCGAAATTGCGCCATTTTAGTGCTTTGAGGGCAGGTGCGATTTAATTCACTTAGGGAAGATTTTGTCGTCAGCAAAAAAGGGTAGCCGTCTGCAAAACCAACGGGAACATCTGGCTTTCGATGGGTAAAGCGTCGTGATGCGTCTCCGAAATGCACCAGTTTTACGTCTTCACCAGCGAT
>CAZBUC010000179.1:0-5275 GCA_964494965.1 uncultured Maribrevibacterium sp. | reverse complement strand
TGTCACAGGGTTGACATTGGCCTTGATGGAAACGTTGGCAGACTATGGCACAGTACAGTATTTTGGGGTCAGTACCTTTACCACCGGAATACTGCGTACATTTTATGGTTTTGGCGACCTTACTGCGGCATCACAATTGGCGGGCGTGCTCTTGATGTTTGTTGCGGTGTTAATTCTGTTAGAGCGTTATTCCCGCCGTCGCATTCAATACCATTCATCAGGTTTGAAAAAAGCCAGTCATAGACGCGCAGTTCTGCGGGGTAAACAAGCGGTTATTGCCAGTGTCTTTTGTTTTTTACCGATCGTGGTGGGTTTTTTTATTCCTGTTATTGTACTGGGTTATTGGACTCTGTTTAAAGCCGAGATGCCCGGCGCAAACTTTGTTGAGTTGGCATGGAATTCCTTTTATTTGGCGGCGTTGGCGTCCTTGGTAGTCGTGTCTTTAGCCCTGGTTCTGAGTTATGCGATACGTTTAAATAGCCGAGCAAGAAGCGTTCGTGCGTCGGTCGGTTTGGCGGGATTAGGATACGCCTTGCCTGGGACCATTATTGCGATTGGCGTGATTGTTCCCTTGGCGTGGCTAGATCATAGGATCATTAATCTTGTCCGCGATTATACCGGCCATAATCTTGGTTTGATTTTTTCAGGTACTCTGTTTGCACTCTTGTTTGCTTATACAGTACGTTTTATGGCGGTGTCTCTTGGTGCTGTGCAAAATGGCCTTGGTAAGATTAAGCCAAGTATGGACATGGCGGGTCGCTCTCTAGGACTTTCTCCTTACAAGGTATTAAGACAGATTCATCTGCCTTTACTGAAGGGGTCTGTGTTAACGGCGGTTTTAATTGTGTTTGTTGATGTGTTGAAAGAATTGCCAGCGACCTTTGTTTTACGCCCATTCAACTTCAATACACTGGCGGTAAGAGCGTTCGAATTAGCCTCCGATGAGCGCTTGATAGACGCAGCACCTGCTTCATTAATGATTGTGTTAGTGGGTTTGGTGCCGGTTATCTTGTTAAGCCGTTCGATTTCTTCTCGTGTTGGTCACTGATTTTTAGGATTTTTATATGACGTCGTTACCCCCTCAAACTTTGTTAAAAGAAATGCAGCTAGACAATGTGTCGGTGGGATACGATGGTATAAGCGTGGTAAAAAATGCGTCTTTTCAATTGCTAGAGGGGCAGATTGGATGTCTGTTGGGGCCAAGTGGCTGTGGTAAATCGACTTTGCTACGGGCCATTGCCGGTTTTGAATCATTAATGACTGGTGAAATACGCATTGATGGTGAAGTGATTGCCAGTCCGTCTTTTAGTGTGAATGCTGAACATCGTCAAATCGGTATGGTGTTTCAAGATATTGCTTTATTTCCTCACCTGACCATTGCGCAAAACATAGCTTTTGGTTTATCGGCATGGCCCAAAAAAGCCATGCATGAGCGTGTTATGTATTTATTAGACCTGGTTGGCTTGGCTGGCTTTGAAGGGCGTTATCCTCACTCCTTGTCAGGGGGGCAGCAGCAGCGTGTTGCTCTGGCCCGCGCCATTGCCCCTAAACCTAAGTTGTTATTGATGGACGAGCCTTTCTCGGGACTGGATGCAAAGTTAAGGGAAGAGCTAGTGCCTGACATTCGGGCCATACTCAGACATGAAAAGATGAGCGCTTTGCTGGTGACTCACGATCAGATGGAAGCCTTTGCTATGGCTGATCAGGTCTCAGTGATGAGTGCCGGTGTGGTTCACCAAACAGGCTCTCCCTATCAAATTTACCATCGCCCGGAGACGCGTTTTGTAGCGAGCTTCATTGGTCATGGAGATTTTTTATCGGCGACTGTCTGTGGCCCTAACTGTGTGCATTCTGACTTAGGGAATATTCATGGGGAGCTGAATCATGGCTTCGTGGATAATGCTAAGGTTGACCTTTTAGTGCGCCCTGACGATATATTGCACGATGACGACAGCGCATTTGTGGGTATTATTGTTAGCAAATGGTTTCGTGGTTCGCATTTTCTATATAGAGTGAAATTAGCATCAGGAAAAGTAGTGTATTGTTT
The DNA here is from genome assembly GCA_964494965.1 of uncultured Maribrevibacterium sp. Lineage (GTDB taxonomy): Bacteria > Pseudomonadota > Gammaproteobacteria > Pseudomonadales > Marinomonadaceae > Marinomonas. The sequence continues at coordinate 3,228 of CAZBUC010000179.1, read as the reverse complement.
TGCTTCTTCTCACCATAACCATGCGGTGGGACAAGAGATAGGCTTGAGCGTTCATCTGGATCATTTGGTGATGTTTTTACAAGAATAGTCTAGGGCTTGGCCTTTTTTTAAAGGCCTTACGTTGCACGTTTTTATAACATCCTTGTTTGGCTGTGTGTCTGTTTGATGTTGTCTTAAATTGTGCCTAAGCCTTGTTCGTGACAAACCTCTATAATCCCTTCAAAGTCATATTCACTGATTTCTAAATGGTCCAATACATAGTGACCAATTTTTTGCCATTCATAATCTTCTTGTGCGTGCCCTATGTGGCGGTAAACCGAAGCAATGTGTTCTGCCATTTTTAAAATAGAAACAAAGCTTAAGCTGATCTTGTCGCCTGGCACACGATGAGAAAATAAGTAGTCAACGCGATGGTGTTTCGCTATGACGGCACAGCAGCTTTTAGGTACACCCCAAGATTTTGCAAGGTAGTAGCCGACAACGGAGTGATTGGTTTTGAAGGCATCGTTTTCCATATCGGTTAAGTTGAACTCGGGATCTTGGTAGCCTTGTTTCAGTACCTGATCATACTCTTTGAATCGCTTCATCATCAGAGGAATGCCCGCATTATGAAAAAGTCCCAAGGCGTAGCATTCATCTTTGTATTTAAATTTGAGTTGGTTCGCAATGCTGGAGCTGATAGCCGCGACATCAACGGCTGTATCCCAAAAGCCATGCAGAGATTGTATTGTGTCGTCTGATAGCTCACTTTTCACCGCTAGGCCATTGATTATATTGGTGATGCTATTTGTCCCCAGTATCATTACGGCTTGTTGAATGGAGGTTATTTTTCTGGGTAAATTAAATGCGGCAGAATTCACCAGCTTTAATACCGCAGCAGACAGGCCTACGTCTTGTGAAATGATTTGCGATATACGTGCCATATCTGGATCAGGCATGGCTTGCTCCATGTGCAAATCCACCATAATTTGCGGTTGAGGTGGAATGCTGATGCCTTGCAAGATGCGTTTCAGTTGTTGTTCGTTCATTGATGATGACATAGGCAGACTTCTATAAATGTGAAGGCATGTAAGCATTACTACGTGTATTTCGTAGTAATTGATAATAGAGTCACTATAATAGCGTTTTTTTAAACATACTGGGTGAAAAATTTTGAGTGTTATTCGACTAAAAGGTCAAGCTGATCGCCGTCTAAGAGCTGGACATCAATGGATTTACAGCAACGAGGTAGACACCTCAGCGACGCCATTAAAGCAATTTACGCCAGGGGATCAGGTTGTTGTCGAAACAGCGCAAGGTAAACCGCTTGGTATTGCGACGATAAACCCGAATACTTTGATTTGCGGCCGTCTTATGAGCCGCAGTACGGACACCTTTTTAAATAAGTCGACATTAGTTCACCGCTTAAAAATTGCCTTGTCGTTACGTGAACTAACCTATCCAGCGCCATATTATCGCCTTGTGTTTGGTGATTCGGATGGTTTGTCTGGCTTAGTTGTGGATCGTTTCGCTGATATTTTGGTCGTACAAATATCCACCGCAGGCATGGAACGTGTTAAAGGTGAGATAGTCGAAGCACTACAAGACGTGGTGAAACCATCGGCTATTCTGATGAAAAATGACGGCAAGATGCGTCAAATTGAAGGTCTTGATACCTACGTTGAAGAAGCGTTTGGCACGGTGCCAGAATTGGTTTTCTTACAAGAAAATGGTGTTTTGTTCCAAGCACCCGTTTGGGATGGTCAAAAAACCGGTTGGTTCTATGATCACCGTGAAAACCGCAAAACCATGCAAGGCTTTTGTGATGGCAAGCGCGTGCTAGATGTTTTCTCTTACATTGGTGGCTGGGGTGTTCAAGCGGCGTCCGCAGGGGCGACCGACGTGACTTTCATTGATGCGTCTGAAAGCGCTTTGAGTCACGTTGATGAAAACCTCAAGTTGAACCAATACGAAGGCGTTTCTAACTTGATGCACGGTGATGCCTTTGAAGCCATGCAGTCTTTGATCGAATGCAAAGAGCGTTTTGATGTGGTTGTGATGGATCCGCCAGCCTTCATTGCTCGTCGTAAAGACATTAAAGCCGGCGAGGGGGCTTATCACCGAGCCAACCAGTTAGCGATGCGCTTGGTGGCTAAAGGTGGGGTCTTGGTGTCTGGTTCTTGTTCTATGCACCTAGAAACGGCCCGCTTACACGACATCGTTCGCAGTAATAGCCGCCAATTAGAGCGTTTCTCGCAATTAATATATCGTGGAACACAAGCACCCGATCATCCGGTTCATCCAGCGATTGAGGAAACGGAATATCTAAAAGCTTTGTTTTATCGCATTCACAATAACATGGGCCTATAAGTCTATTGTGTGAGTGAGCTGATCGCAAAAAAGCGCTGCCAGATTTATTTCTGACAGCGCTTTTTTTTGGAGTGTCCAGTCGGCTAGTCTCGTAAGGATATGTGCTGCCAACCGCGTTCTTGGGCAATGTTTGTTAATATTTCATCGCCATCAACGACAATAGGATGAGCGACTAACTCTAACAGTGGTAGGTCGTTGCGAGAGTCACTGTAAAAATAGCTGCCTTCCATAGAATGTCCTGTCTCAGCGAGCCAGTCATTTAGACGTGTGACCTTGCCTTCTTGGAAACTCGGAATACCTGCGACCTTGCCGGTATATTGGCCGTTAACCATCTCAGGCACAGGGGCAATGATGTGATCCATGCCTAATGCGTCGCCAATTGGTCCTGTCACAAACTGGTTAGTGGCGGTAATCATTAGTAAAAAATGGCCTTGGTCTTTGTGATGCTTTAAGAGCTCGCCGGCTTTTTTCTGCATCATGGGTTGGATCTTTTCCTGCATGAAGGTTTGGTGAAGTGAGGTCAATTCGGCGTTGGAGAATTGGGTCAGTGGCGCCAAACTGAACCCGAGATATTCATAAATGTCCAAGGTGCCAGATTGATATTGTTTAAAGAACTTGTCGTTGGCTTCTTTGTACACTTGCGTATCAACCAAGCCTTTTTCTACCAGAAATTGCCCCCAAGTGTAATCACTGTCACCGTTTAATAAGGTGCCGTCTAAGTCAAATATTGCGAGTGTCACAGTTTCCCCTCAATTCTTTTAAAATCTTCTAAAGTACGCAAAGTATAGCCTTGCAGATAATAAATAACAGCAGTCTTAATTGTGCGAATAGGGGAATTGTGGAACAATGAATCTAATTTATTCTTAACCTCTTCCATAT
>CAZBUC010000178.1:0-5295 GCA_964494965.1 uncultured Maribrevibacterium sp. | reverse complement strand
AACGTTTCATCCGGCTCGTGATTGATGCAGACGGATACAGGCCGAATGTGGGCATCATTTTGATGAACGAGCGCGGCCAGTTACTTTGGGCGAGACGAGTTGGGCAAAATGCTTGGCAGTTTCCACAAGGCGGTATTAAACCCGATGAAACTCCTGAAGACGCTTTATACCGTGAGCTCAAAGAAGAAGTCGGCTTAGAACCACATCATGTGGAAATCATTGGCAAGACTCGAGGTTGGCTGCGTTATCGTCTACCTAAGCGCATGTTAAGACACAATAGTAAACCTTTATGCATTGGGCAAAAGCAGAAGTGGTTTTTGCTATCGATTCGTTGTCCTGATGCGTCAGTGTGTGTTGATGGCACAGAAACACCAGAATTTGATGGTTGGCGCTGGGTCAGTTATTGGTACCCATTGGGGCAAGTTGTGGCGTTTAAGAAAGACGTTTACCGGCGAGCATTGAAAGAACTAATCCCCAATGCACATCGCCGTTTAGAGAAAAACGGCAAACACAAAAATTTAACCTAGATAGAAAGAGCGACAGGAAAGCCATGCTAAATTTGCTCAGACGCATTACACAAGAAGTGACAGCGGCCCAATCTTTGCCTGCTGCGTTGGATATTATTGTCCGGCGCGTCAGACGAGCAATGCGGGCAGAGGTGTGTTCTATCTATCTAGTGGATACCACAACAACGGATTATGTCTTAATGGCCACCCGCGGCCTAAACGCAGACATGGCCGGTACGGTCAGTTTAAAAGCCGACGAAGGTTTGGTCAGTTTAGTAGGGCGAAGAGCGGAACCTGTTAACCTAGACGATGCTCATATACACCCATCATTTCATTACCTTAAAGGTACAGGTGAGGAGCGTTACCGCTCTTTCCTAGGTGTTCCCATTATTCACCATCGTCAAGTGTTGGGTGTGTTGGTCGTACAGCATGAAGACAAACGTCGCTTTGATGAAGGTGAAGAGGCTTTTCTTATTACTTTGTCGGCGCAATTGGCGGGAGTTATTGCGCATGCTGAGGCCACAGGGGCCATCACTCAGTTAAATGCGAACACAGCACCGAATGGATCCGACTTTCGTTATAAGGGGGTGCCGGGTAGCTCTGGCGTCGCCATTGGTCGTGGTGTGGTGGTGTTTCCACCGGCGGATCTTGATGTCATTCCCGATCGTTATACAGAAGACTTTGATCAAGAAATTGAAGACTTTTATCAGGCGCTTGATGCGGTTCGCTACGATATTCGTCGTGCCAGCAATCGGATCAGTCAGCATCTGTCTCAAGATGAAAAAGCCTTATTCGACGTGTATCTGAAAATTCTGGACGATAATTCCATTGCGGGGGAAATCGTCCGTAAAATCAAAGAAGGTAACTGGGCGCAAGGTGCGTTAAGACAAGTCATACAGGCTCATATTAGCCAATTCAATCGTATGGATGATCCCTACTTGCGTGAGCGTGCTTCGGATCTTAGAGATCTTGGGCGTCGTATTCTGTCTCACTTACAAGAAAAAGCGCCTAACATAGCCGAACGTTTCAGCGAACCCTCTATTATTATCGGTGAAGAGCTAACCGCCTCTATGCTCGGTGAAATTCCCATTGATAAGATCAAGGGGCTCGTATCGGTAATGGGGTCAAGCAACTCCCATGTGGCGATTTTAGCGAGGGCCATGGGCATACCTACTGTGATGGGGGCCTTGGATTTTCCTTACGCGCAGTTGGATAAGGTGAATCTGATTGTTGATGGCTATCTTGGCAAAATTTATACCTATCCTTCTGATGCCTTGATTGAGAATTACCAGCAAATTGTTGATGAAGAGCGTTTGCTGGAGGAAGAGTACGAAACGCTTAAAGATTTACCCTGTGAAACACTAGACCATCATCGCTTGTCTTTGTTTGTTAATACTGGTTTGTCTGCAGATATTGCGCGTTCTTTGGACCGTGGTGCAGAAGGCATTGGCCTATACCGCACGGAAGTACCCTTTATGGTAAGGGACCGTTTTCCGACCGAGGCGGAGCAGGTTGGTATTTATCGCCAACAACTAGAGGGTTTTGCCCCCGCACCTGTGACAGTGCGGACTTTAGACATAGGCGGAGATAAGGCGTTGCCGTATTTCCCAATTAACGAAGCAAACCCCTTTTTAGGATGGCGCGGTATTCGAGTCACATTGGACCATTTGGAAATCTTCATGGCGCAAATTCGTGCCATGATAAAAGCCAGCGCTGATCTGCATAACCTTAGAATTATGTTGCCTATGATCTCAAATGTGGCCGAAGTAGAGGAAGCGCTCGCGCTTATTCGCCGTGGTTACGCAGAAATAAAAGAGGAAGGTTACAACGTCATCATGCCACAAGTGGGTGTCATGATAGAGATACCAGCAGCCGTGTATCAGGTTAAGGAACTGGCTGAATTGGTAGACTTCTTATCAGTGGGCAGCAATGACCTCACTCAGTACTTGTTGGCCGTAGATCGAAATAATCCCCGCGTAGCCGATTTATACAATTCTTTTCACCCTTCCGTGCTGAGGGCGTTAAACAGTATTGTTGATCAAGTGAAAGACGAAGGTGTCGGCTTAAGTGTCTGTGGTGAAATGGCTGGGGATCCCATGGGAGCCATCTTGCTCATGGCCATGGGGTACGATGTTTTGTCTATGAGTTCCACCAGTTTACCCAAAGTAAAGGCCGTCATTCGTAATATTACCTTGGTTCAAGCTCAATATATGCTCAGTGAAGTGATGACGCTGTCTCACGCTGAGGCCGTGACTCAAACGATGACGCGACTGATGCGTGAAGCCAATATTGAGCGGTTAATTCGACCATCCAAAACCAGTAATGTGGCATAAATCGGCCAGAGGCGTTTTACTAAGTTATGATTTCTTACCCAAATATTGATCCGATCGCCATTTCTATAGGCCCTCTTGCCGTGCATTGGTACGGTATTATGTATCTCATCGGTTTTGCTGGTGCTTATGCCCTCGGCATGTATCGAGCAAAGCGTTCAAACGGACTTTGGACGCCAGAAATGGTGAGTGATGCAATTTTTTATGGCGCTTTAGGGGTCATATTAGGCGGTCGAGTTGGTTATAGTGTGTTTTATCAGTTTCCTACCCTACTGTCAGATCCGCTGAGTATTCTGCGAATTTGGGAAGGGGGCATGTCTTTTCACGGCGGTCTTTTAGGCGTCATTGTCGCCATGTTGTTTTTTGCTCGTCGTTACAAAAAGCACCTTGTTGATGTCACGGACTTTCTAGCTCCTTTTGTGCCCATTGGTTTAGGTGCTGGACGACTGGGGAATTTTATTGGTGGCGAGCTCTGGGGTAAGCCGACGGACGTGTCTTGGGCGATGGTTTTCCCGAACGATTCCTTGCAGCTTGCTCGTCATCCCTCTCAGCTTTATCAATTTGCTCTAGAAGGCGTGGTACTGTTTGGTATTTTGTGGTTCTTCTCGCAAAAAGCCAAACCACGTTACTGTGTTTCAGGTCTGTTTTTACTTTGTTATGGTCTGTTCAGGATTTTAGTGGAATTTGTCCGCGAGCCTGACGCTCAGATTGGTTACCTTGCTTTTGGTTGGTTAACGCAAGGGCAGGTGCTGTCGCTTCCTATGGTATTAGTGGGCGTAGGCTTAATGGTGGCAGGGTTTAAGCTGAAGACTTTTCCCGAAAAAGAGTCCCTAAAAAACCTCAAAAAAAGTCAGTCTAAACGTTAGCACCTAAACGATCATGCCAGTATGGATTTAAAAACACCAACCAGCCCTATGTCTGGTTGGTGTTTTTGTTTAAACCGAGAAAGGGTAGGCGATAGGTTCGTGGAATTGATAACCTTCTACCTCAAAGTCATCCATGGTAACCCAAGTTTCTATGTCTTTGAGAGACTTGATTTCTGGGTTGATTTTTAATGTTGGTAGTGGATAAGGTTCGCGTTTTAGTTGTACATCACGCATCAGTTCTAGTTGGTCTTCATAAATGTGAGCGTTCACTATTTTGTGAAAGGCTTTGCCTGGCTTTTTGCCTGTGATTTGCGCAACGAGAGCAAGCAATACATACACTTGAACCATGTTGAAGTTTAAGCCAAGTGGCACATCACAGCTACGCTGGGTACTGTTTAAATACAGTGTATCGCCAAGCAATGAGAAGTGATGACTGTACAGGCAGGGACGAAGACATGCCATGTGGAAAGCGCCTGGGTGATAAAATGTGAGTATTTCCCCACGGTTATCCACACCACGGCTTAGATCGTCAATGATTTGCTGCAATAGGTCGATATGACCACCATCTGGTTTCGGAAAGTGTCGGCCAATGGCGCCATAGCAAAGCCCCATATCATCTTCGCCTTTGCGATAGGGGTTGTTCAACCACACCTCGTTTTGATTAGCGTTGGCATCCCACGTTTTCGTGCCCAGCGCACGAAAATCCGCCGCGTTGTCGTAGCCTCTCAAATAACCGATGATTTCCGCAATCGCAGATTTCCAATAACTTTTTCGAGTCGTGACGAGGGGAAACTCGCCCTTGCTCACGTCGTAGGTTAGGTCAGCATTGATAACGGTTAGGCAGCGTTTGCCAGTGCGTTCATTTTTAACCCATTCGCCTTCATTGACGATACGGTGGCAAAGATCTAGATACTGTTTCATGAAAGAGCCTTGTTTGTTAAGCCATGACGAACACGATTAAATGCGTATAATAAAAACCCCTGATTATATCAGAAGCCTTTGCTCTTGGATTTTGTTTGAGTAAAGAAGAACCCAGATTTTTTACGCAGGTTATCTTATGTTGTCACTTATTGTCGCCATGTCTACCAACCGAACGATTGGTATTAATAATGCTTTGCCTTGGCATTTGCCGAATGATCTTAAATACTTCAAGCAAGCGACTATGGGCAAGCCCATTGTCATGGGACGTAAAACCTTTGAATCGATTGGTAAGCCACTACCAGGTCGTCGCAATATTGTCATCAGCCGAGATCCCACTTATCAAGCAGAGGGCATTGACGTGGTGAATACGCTGGAAGACGCTATTTCTCTAGGTGAAGATATTTGCTTGGTGAATGGGCAGGATGAAGTGATGGTGATCGGTGGGGCACAAATCTATCAATTGGCACTTGAGCGTGCAGATCGTTTGTACATTACCCACGTTGATGCCGAAGTAAAAGGCGATGCCTTCTTCCCAGAAGTCGATTGGCCGTCGTTTACGTTAATCGGAGAGGAAACATTTGACGCTGAGGGTCCGAATCCTTACGACTACCGTTTTTCTGTCTACCAAAGAACCAGTGCGGCATAGCTCTAGGTTAGGACTCCAGGTTAGGA
>CAZBUC010000177.1:0-5320 GCA_964494965.1 uncultured Maribrevibacterium sp. | reverse complement strand
CTAATGAAAGGGTAGAAAAACACCCTCATCAGGGAGCTTACGACCACGTTATTTCACGTGCTTTTGCGTCTATACAAGACATGATTAATTGGACCTTACCGCTTCCGAAAGAAACGGGTAATTTTTTGGCAATGAAAGGCGTTTATCCTAGTGATGAATTGGCCGCACTGCCGGACACCATAAAAGTTATCTCCGTGGATCCTCTCGTTGTGCCCAACATTCAGGCTGAGCGTCACATGGTAGTGATGGCGCGTAAAGGATAGACCATGGCAAGAATTATTGCAGTAACCAATCAGAAAGGTGGGGTGGGTAAAACGACCACCTGCGTCAATCTAGCCGCGTCTTTGGCGGCTATGAAACGCCGAGTGTTATTGATCGATCTTGATCCTCAAGGGAATGCGACCACAGGCAGTGGTTTTACCAAAGACGAACTAGACACCAGTGTTTACGATGTACTTGTAGGTACCCATGGCGTCAAAGAGGTCATGAAAAAAAGTATGCCTGGTGACTATTGGGTGCTGCCAGCTAACGGCGATTTAACTGGCGCCGAAGTAGCCTTGTTGGGATTACCAAGTAAGGAAACTCGCTTGCGGGCTGGATTGTATGATGTGGACACCGATTTCGATTTTGTCCTGCTTGACTGCCCACCGGCGCTAAATATGCTAACGGTGAATGCGTTGGCAGCATCGCAAGGTGTGCTTATTCCAGTACAGTGCGAATACTATGCGTTAGAAGGGCTCACCGCGCTTTTACAGACAATTGAGCGCATTACCCAAGCGCTTAATCCATCGTTAGAGGTCGAAGGCATTTTACGAACCATGTATGATCCACGACCAAGCCTCACGCATGATGTGTCCAGCCAGTTACATAAGCACTTTGGTGATAAGGTATTTGATACCGTGATACCTCGTAATATCCGCTTAGCAGAATCACCAAGCTATGGCTTGCCTGTTTTACACTATGAAAAGCAGTCTCGCGGTGCCATTGCGTATCTTGCATTAGCTGGCGAATTTATTCGTAAGTCTGCTCTATAGAAAACTATTGCAGCAATAAAACGCCACTCTGCCAGCTTTATTATTAATTAGGGTTTAATGACATGACGATGAAAAAAAGAGGTCTGGGCCGCGGTTTAGACGCATTATTAGCACCACAAACAACCCCAACACATGAGGTTGAAACTGGGTCTAATAACGAACAGATAAAAGGCCTGACCTATTTGCCCGTTGACTGGCTTTCAAAAGGCAAATTTCAACCTCGTCGTGACATGAACTCGGCACAACTAGAAGATCTAGCGGCCTCTATTCGCACCCAAGGCATTATGCAGCCTATTGTGGTGCGACCTAATGGTCATAATCAGTATGAGATCATTGCGGGTGAACGTCGTTGGCGTGCGGCTAAATTAGCGGATTTAACCCAAGTGCCGGTAATAGTACGTCACGTTGAAGATGCAGACGCTGTTGTACTGGCTCTGATTGAAAATATTCAACGTGAAGATTTGAACCCGGTTGAAGAAGCGCTCGCTTTGCAGCGCTTGGTAGAGGACTTTCACCTCACACAACAAGAAGTCGCCGATACGGTAGGGAAATCTCGTTCCACCGTTGCCAATTTGTTGCGTTTACTGGGTTTAACTCCCGAAGTGCGCCGCTTGCTTGAGCACGGTGATATTGAAATGGGTCATGCCAGAGCCTTGCTACCGTTAGCTCATGACCAGCAGATTCAGGCGGCGTCACAGGTTGTCACTAAGTCCTTGTCGGTGAGAGAAACCGAAAAATTGGTGAAAAACCTTCAAAATTTAGAGCCGCATTCGAATCATAAACCTGTCTTACCTGATTTGAGTGCAGAAGCGGAACGGATTAGTCAGAAGATTAACGCGTCCGTCAAAATACAGCCTTCAGCGAAAGGCAAAGGTAAGCTGGTGATCGAATACCGTAACCCAGAGCATTTGGAATTACTCATAGCCGATTTTTTTACGAAGAAAGAATGACTTAAAAAAGCCTTATAAGAAAATGTTGATGACATATAGCCATCATTCACATTCTGGTTATGAGATTAAGTTGAACACGGCTGTTAATACCCATATAATGCGTCGAATTTTATAAAACGTCACATTGATTGCACTTTGTTGTGTGAATAAAGAGAGTGAGTAATGAAAGCGACGAAGCCGTTACGCGCGAGTGAAATCGTCACCGCGAGAAAAAAAGCGGTGTATCGTTTTATTTTTTTACAATTATTACTCGTTCTTTTTGTTTCATTGGGAATTTTTTACGTACTTGGTTGTCTGAGCGCATACTCATTTTTACTTGGGGCTCTAGCAAGCATTTTACCCAGTGTGTATATGGCTTGGCGTGTATTTGGTCAAAAAAAAGTTATGCCTGCGAGAGAGGTTGTAAAATCTTTTTACAGGGGAGAAGCCGGAAAACTAGTGCTAACCGCTTTGCTTTTGTCATTGGTTTTCGTTTTTGTGGAGCCTTTGGCTGCCGGAAGTTTCTTTGCAGGTTTTGTTTTAGCAATTTTGAGTCACTGGCTCAGCCCATTCATTCTTAAGCAATAGCTGATGACTGGTGCACAGTTTTTATCATTGAAAGAGCGTGGATATAAATATGGCAAGTGAAAATCCAACAGCTACGGAATACATAAAGCATCACCTTCAGAATCTGACTTTTGGTCAACATCCTGATGGTAGCTGGGGTATTGCGGAGACATCTAAGCAAGCTTCGGATATGGGCTTTTGGGCAATACATCTAGACACAATGGGGTTTTCTATTGGCCTAGGTATTTTGTTTTTAGCCTTGTTTCGTATGGCGGCAAAAAAAGCATCCGTTGAAACGCCGACAGGCCTACAAAATTTTGTAGAAGTGATCATTGAGTTCATTGATAAGTCTGTCAAAGAAAGTTTTCACGGTAAGAGTAAGGCCATTGCACCTTTGGCTTTGACGATTTTCGTGTGGATATTCTTAATGAACCTTATGGATTTAGTCCCCGTTGACTTTGTCCCAAGAATTGCGAGTGATATTTTTGGTTTGGAATACTTCAAAATAGTACCAACCACAGATGTTAACGCAACATTAGGACTGTCATTATCAGTCTTCTTCTTGATCATTTTCTACAGCATTAGCATCAAAGGTTTTGGTGGTTTTGTGAAAGAGTTAACGTTACAGCCTTTTAATACGCCGCTGATGATTCCTTTTAACTTAACGTTAGAAGTGGTCGGTTTGCTTGCGAAGCCTGTATCATTAGCATTGCGTTTGTTTGGTAATTTATATGCTGGCGAACTGATCTTTATTTTGATTGCTATATTGCCTTGGGGTGTCCAGTGGATGCTGTCTGTGCCATGGGCGATCTTCCATATTCTTGTTATTACATTGCAGGCCTTCATCTTTATGATGTTGACTATCGTGTACTTGAGTATGGCTTCTGAAAAGCATTAAAGTATTGTTATTTAAAGTAATAATTTATAAACCTCGAATCTAAAACTGTAAAATCTAGGAGTTAAAATGGAAACTGTAGTTGGCTTAACTGTTATCGCTGTAGCTATTCTTATTGGTGTAGCTTCATTGGGTACGGCAATTGGCTTTGCTATCTTGGGTGGTAAATTTCTTGAAGCGAGTGCGCGTCAACCAGAACTTGCACCAATGCTACAAACCAAAATGTTCATCGTGGCAGGTCTTCTAGACGCTGTTTCTATGATCGGTGTTGGTATTGCATTGTTCTTCACTTTCGCAAACCCATTTGTTGCTTTGGTTGCAGGCTAATAATTCACTTAATGGTAAGTGATTTATTTTTTGAACGACTAAAGCGAGGGTATTAGCGTGAATTTGAATCTCACACTTGTAGGCCAAGCTATTTCGTTTGCCATTTTCGTATGGTTCTGCATGAAGTTCGTGTGGCCACCATTGATTGCTGCGCTCGAAGAGCGTAGCAAGAAAATAGCAGACGGTTTAGAAGCAGCGAATCGCGCTTCACGTGATCTTGAGTTGGCACAAGAACAAGCCGACCAAATATTACGCGAAAGCAAAAACAACGCGGCCGAGATTATTGAACAAGCCAACAAACGTGCGAACCAATTAATTGATGAAGCGAAAGAGCAGGTAATTGCTGATGGCAAGCGTCTGCGCGAAGCGGCTCAAGCGGAAATAGAACAAGACGTAATGCGCGCAAGAGAAGCATTACGTGCACAAGTTTCTGTTTTGGCTTTTGCTGGAGCTGAGAAAATTTTGGGCGCCACCATTGACGAAAAAGCACATAGCGAGATCGTTGAACAGCTCGCCAAAGAGCTTTAAGCGAGGGTCTAATGGCTGATTTAAAAACAGTCGCGCGACCGTACGCAAAAGCGGCTTTTGAAGTAGCTAGAGAACAAAGCACTATTGCACAGTGGGCTGATATGTTAGACACATTAGCTGCTGTGACAGTAGAGCCAAAGCTCAAAAAAGCACTTGGAAGTCCGTCTTTTAGTGCGGAGGAAAAGGCAAACGCTCTGGCAGATGTTTGTGCAGAAGCAATGACTAAGCAAGGAGCAGCATTTTTGTTGACTCTCGCTGTGAATAAGCGTTTGTCGCTTATTCCTGTTATCGCTGAATTGTTTTTACAATTCAAACTGAACTACGAGAAGGCGGTAAACGTCAGCTTTACTTCAGCATACGAATTGTCAGAAAAACAAATACAAGCATTGGCCGCTTCATTGGCGAAAAAGTTGGACCGTACTGTCAACTTAACCAGTGAAACAGACGCGAGCCTGATTGGTGGCGTGGTTATCCGTACCGGTGACTTAATCATCGACGGTTCAGTCCGCGGTAAATTAGCGAAACTGTCCGAGGCGATAAACTCCTAGCGTTTCGATCATTCGAAACCAGGGTTGAGGAATTTAGCATGCAGCAACTGAATCCATCTGAGATCAGCGAGATTATTAAGAAGCGCATCGAGAATCTTGATGTGTCTTCTGATGCCCAAAATGAGGGCACAATTGTCAGCGTGGCAGACGGTATCGTTCTGATTCACGGTTTGGCAGAAGTAATGTACGGGGAAATGATCGAGTTCCCTGGTGGTATTTACGGTATTGCCTTGAACCTAGAGCGTGACTCTGTGGGCGCGGTGGTACTAGGTCAATACCAGAACCTTGTAGAAGGTCAAAAAGTAAAATGTACGGGTCGTATTCTGGAAGTACCAGTAGGACCTGAATTGCTGGGTCGTGTTGTCGATGCCTTGGGTAACCCCATTGATGGCAAAGGCGCGATTGATGCAAAACTAACCGACAAAGTTGAAAAAGTGGCACCGGGCGTTATCGCTCGTCAGTCAGTTGATCAACCAATCCAAACGGGTTACA
>CAZBUC010000176.1:3196-5322 GCA_964494965.1 uncultured Maribrevibacterium sp. | reverse complement strand
TGATGTTTACAGAATACTGCTCGGGTTATATCCGTAGGTGGGTACAATAATGCCAATCCATTATTTAGATCATTCAAAAACCTTAGCCACAGCAACATGGAGCCCAAAAACTCGACGCCAACAATGGTTTAGCTGGTTGGCTTGGCTGATCGGTGTGTCACTGTTCATCTTGTGTTGGAAGCTGATTTCAGACAACACCATGTGGGTCTTTGTCGAAGATGCCCCCAAGCAAGGCGCTGATCTGATTAGCCGCATGATGCCACCTCAGAGGGATTACACGCCGAGGTTATGGCAACCCTTATGGGACACCATTAATATTGCGACCTTTGGCACAGTGCTGGGTATTATCATGGCGTTTCCGTGTGCCTTTTTGGCCGCGCGCAACACCACGCCACACCCGCTTATCCGTTCGGCAGCACTCATGCTTATTGTGTCATCACGCTCCATCAACTCTCTCATTTGGGCGATGTTGCTCGTGACTATTTTGGGCCCTGGGCTATTGGCAGGCATCTTGGCGATCGCACTGCGTTCGATTGGTTTTGTTGGCAAATTACTCTACGAAGCGATTGAAGAAATTCACCCAACGCCTGTAGAAGCCATCACGGCAACCGGTGCTAGCCGTTTACAAGTCATGTCTTATGCGGTGCTCCCTCAAGTAATGCCTGCTTTCGCCGGGATAAGCATCTATCGTTGGGACATTAATATTCGTGAATCAACGGTGTTAGGATTGGTGGGCGCTGGCGGGATTGGTTTACAACTCAATGGCGCGATTAATACCTTGGCGTGGGACAAAGTCAGTATGATTTTCATCCTTATCTTCGCCACCGTCTTAGTTTCTGAGTGGATATCGGCAAAAGTGCGTAAAGCGTTTCTATAACCTCACTCATTTAAGAATAGCGCTCAAAAAGGTCAGCACGGCACAGTGACTGACCTTTTTTGTGTTTTACATTAGGCTATTTCTCCCTAAAACCAATCTAAAGCCTTTTTGGCAACGTAACACTCAACAGACATTTTTAATTGGGAAGCTTAATGACACACACAGGGAATCCCCGCTACCATACTTTGCGCTTTATTCTTGGCGATCAGTTAAACGCCGCACATTCTTGGTTTAAACAACAGGATCAAGGCGTATTGTATGTCATCGCCGAGCTGCACCCTGAAGCCACCTATGTAAAACATCATGTACAAAAGCTCTGTGCGTTTTTTTTGGCAATGGAAACCTTTGCCAATGAACTTAAGGCAGCGGGACATCAGGTGTGTTACCTCACTTTAGACGACACCAAAGATCACTCCCTTGAGTCGCTGATTCTTTCCATCGCGGCTCGAGAAAAGATTCAGGCAATTGACTTACAACGCCCAGATGAACATCGCGTTTTAATGCAATATAAGCATCTTTTTGAACACGCTGAGCAAACCGTTACCTTATTCGAAACCGAGCATTTTCTGCTGCCATTTGACGACATTCCCCAGTATTTTAAACCGCAACACAGTGTGCGTATGGAGAATTTCTACCGCAAAATGCGCCAGCGCTTTAACATCTTAATGAACACAGATAAGGAACCCGAAGGCGGAAAATGGAATTACGACAGCGACAATCGTAACAAGCTCAAAGCCCAAGACCTCAATAACATCCCAGCGCCCTTGTGCTTTCAATACGAGGTTCGATACCTACTTGAACGTCTAGAGCGTCACAATATTACTGCCATAGGCAAGGCCGACAATACTTTGCTTTGGCCCACCAGCCAACAAGATGCACTGGATCTACTCGCCTACTTCTGTGAGCATTTACTGCCAAACTTCGGCCGTTTTCAAGATGCCATGACCAGCAAAACGCCTCACAGTTGGAGCCTGTATCATTCGCGTTTGTCGTTTGCACTGAATGCTAAGCTGATCAGCCCAATGCAAGTGATTGATTCTGCTATCGACCGTTATCAACAAAACGACGAGATCGACATTGCCCAGATCGAAGGGTTTGTTCGACAAATCCTCGGCTGGCGCGAATACGTTCGTGGCATGTATTGGATCAATATGCCCGATTATCAGGAACAGAATGCGCTAGACGCCCATCGAGATTTACCCAGCTATTTCTGGCATGGCGACACCAAGATGCACTGCCTTGCAGACGC
>CAZBUC010000176.1:0-3186 GCA_964494965.1 uncultured Maribrevibacterium sp. | reverse complement strand
TCTGGACCGGTGAGACGGAGATGAACTGCCTGCACCAGGCGATCGGCAACGTGGTCGAGAACGCGTACAGCCATCACATCCAGCGACTCATGGTAACGGGCAATTTCTGCTTACTAACGGACATAGCCCCAAGCCAAGTGGATGAATGGTATTTGGGCATTTACGTGGATGCCCTAGAATGGGTCGAGCTACCAAATACCCGCGGCATGAGCCAGTTTGCCGATGGCGGCTGGATCGCCTCCAAACCTTACGCCGCAAGCGGCAGCTACATTCAGAAAATGAGTGACTATTGCACTTCGTGTCATTACAAGGTGAAAGAGAAAGTCGGCGAGCAAGCCTGCCCACTCAACAGCCTCTATTGGCGTTTCATGGTCAAGCATCGAGAACGCCTAGCGAAAAATCCCCGTATTGGCATGATTTACGGCAACTGGGATAAACAAAGCGACGCGCAGAAGCACGCCGTCTTAGCAAGAGCCGAGTGGTGTGTCGACAATATTGAACAGCTGTAATGGCTTACGTCGCTTGGCGACGGCGCAAAAACCAAAAGCCTAACAACGCCGCCGCCATGCCTGACACGCCCCCCATACCAATAGACCAACGCGCCCCAAACGCATCGGCCACCCAACCCACCACAGGCGCGCCCAACGCTGTGCTGCCCAGTGCCGTCGCCAACACCACCGCCATCACCCGACCTCGATAACGCTTTTCGGTAGCGACTTGCATGTAAGACGCGGTTGACGTGGTGAACAGCTGAAGACTAAAGCCCAACAGGATTAACAATACGGCAAATGACCAAAATGACGGGCTCAAAGCCACCAACAAGCAACTCACGGAAAACATCAGCGCCACATAAATCATAAAACGAAAGTTTGGCGAAGAACGACGTCCAGCAGTTACCAAGGCACCAGAAATAGACCCAATCGCCATCATAGAAATCAATAAACCATACTGATCAGCGCTGCCCTGAAAAACCTGCACCGTCATGGCCGATAAATACACCGAAAAATTCATTCCTAAACTGCAAATTAAAAACGACATCACCAAAATCACCGCCATTTCCCGATGCAACCAAATATACCGGAAGCCCTCCAAAAACCGTGTCATATCTGGTGTCGCTTTACTGTTATCCACCACCGCCTCAGGCAGGCGCTTTTTCAAGCTGTGCAGCGCCATTAATAGCGGAATAAACGTCAGCACATTGATCATAAACACCCACCCAGTGCCCACTAAGGCAATGAGCAGTCCGGCCACACCTGGGCCGACCAGACGCGCAGAATTAAACGCAACCGAGTTTAATCCCACCGCGTTAGACAACTCTTTTTCACTCACAATGTCTGAAACAAAAGCATGCCGTGCAGGCGCATCAAACGCCGCTACACAACCTAAGGCCAAGGCACAGAGACACACCTGCCAAAACACCACATGGCCACTGAGCACCAAGAGCCCCAAAATGAGCGCCAATACCGCCATTAAGCTCTGCGTGATAAACATCAGCCGACGACGATCCATACGATCCGCCACCCAGCCCGTAATGGGTAACAGAAAAATTTGCGGGGCAAACTGCAAAAACACCACAAACCCCACGGCAGAGGCATTGTTATCCGACAGCTCGGCAATCACGATCCAATCTTGAGCCGTGCGCTGCAGCCAGGTGCCAATATTGGAAATGACAGCGCCACTGAACCAAAGCCGATAATTCGGGTTTGATAAGGATCGAAAGGCATTGCTCAAGGTAAACTCCTCTTGGTGATGTAAACGGTAGCGCTTAAAAACCTCAGAACACGGTTTGCCATCATAGATAAAGTGTCATTTATCGCGGATAACATAATGCAGAGACACAACTTAAAATAAACTTTCTTGCACAATTGAGTAGGTACAATCTATGCTATTACTTATGCCGTCACAGATAGACAAAACGTTGAGAAAACATGGCTATCAAGCGCTGTGCATAATAATAAAAACAATCCTTAATTAGGTACCTTCGCGATGCTAAAAAACCTGTCCCTAAAGACACAGTTCGTCCTTGTTATTGCTCTGCCTTGTCTTGCACTCTTTTTGATTAGTTGGGCGGGGCTAAGCGGTCTTTCTAGTGCTCAAGAACAAACCAAACAACTCGCTCAAAACACCAGTGCACCAATGCGTTCTTTGGCCGAAGTGGCCTCTCGAATTCCTCGTATGCGGGTCGGTATCGACGTTATTTTTCTGCAAGATATTCCCGCCTTGCGCGATGAAAGGGGCGTTTTATCTCGTGTCAAAGACACCCGTACTGAAGATATCCCTGAAATGGACATGGCGTTAAAGCAAGCACTGGACGCCCAAGTTAATCCGCAAATGCGAGCGGAAGTCCAAAAAGTCATCGATATTTTTGCCAAAGTAAAAAGCGACGAGCTAGCCCCCATGCTCACAGCGCTAGAAAATAATGACGTCGCCACGGCTCAAGCAATCTACAAAAACCAATACGCCAAAAGCTATGGTGTCATGCGCATCGCCGTCAATAAAATACTGGACGAATTGCTAGAGCAAGGCAAACAAAGCTACGCTCAGAGCCAAAATAACTATAAAAGTAGCCGAACCAATATGATGGGGTTAATTGCCATTGCACTGGTGGCCTCCATCTTCTTTGCGTGGCTGATGTTACGTCGTCTTAATCAACGTGTCTCCTACTTGCAACAACATATTTCCAGCGCCAGCGACAAACTGGACTTGGGGACTGTAATGAATATGAATGGCAAAGACGAACTCAGTGATATAGCGCAACATTTTAATCTCTTTATTGGCAAGATTCGCACCGCCATGGAAAGCGTCGCGGAAAATTCGCGCCAGCTGGCTCACACCGCGAACGACGTTGCGGCAAAAGCCAAAGCAACCCATTCCAACTGTTTAAACGAACGGGATCGTACAACGCAAATCGCCACGGCGATTCATGAAATGGGCGCAACGGTTGAGAATATTGCAGAGAATGCCTCTCAAGCGGCAAGAGCCGCTCAAGAAGCCGATAAGCAAGCTCACAACGGCGCTGAATTGGTTGCCAGAGCTCGCCAAGGCGTATCCGCCCTCTCAACCGAAATACAGCACATAAGTACAGACATTGGCTCACTGGCGACGCAGACAGATTCGATTGGCAGCATATTAGACACCATCCGCAGCATTTCTGAGCAAACTAACTTGTTGGCGTTAAACGCGGCC
>CAZBUC010000175.1:0-5362 GCA_964494965.1 uncultured Maribrevibacterium sp. | reverse complement strand
CACCCGCATAGGCAATCATAGCGCCGTTGTCGGTGCAAAATTCTGGACGCGCATAAAACACACTGGCATTAATTTTCTTCAGCTGACGTTCAAGCTGTTCGCGCAAACGCTGATTGGCGCTCACACCACCGGCGATAATCAACTGCTTTAAACCTTCCGCCTCTAATGCTCGGCGACACTTTATTACCAAGGTATCCACCACCGCGGTTTCAAACGCCAATGCGGCATCTGCTTTAAATTGCTCATCACAACGCGCTTCATCTAACGCTTCATGTACCGCTGTTAAAAAGGCCGTTTTTAAACCACTAAAGCTAAAATCTAATCCTGGACGATCTGTCATAGGGCGAGGAAATTTCAGCCCAGATTTCGGATTACCCTGCTTCGCCAATGCGGCAATATGAGGTCCACCAGGATAAGGCAAGCCAATCATTTTAGCGGCCTTATCAAAAGCCTCCCCAGCGGCATCGTCTAAGGACTGCCCCAAAAGACGATATTCACCAATCCCGTCCACCCGAACTAATTGCGTATGACCACCAGACACGAGTAAGGCGACAAAAGGCATCGCTGGCTGATTCTCTTCTAACATGGGCGCGAGCAGGTGCCCTTCCATGTGATGAACACCCAATGCGGGGATGTTTAACGCGTATGCCAATGACCGGCCTATGGTAGCGCCTGCCATTAAGGCCCCCACCAAACCTGGCCCACTGGTGTAGGCAATGGCATCTAATTCGGTTTTTTTCATGCCGGCTTCTTGCAACACCTCATCAATGAGCGGCAAGGTTTTGCGCACATGGTCACGAGAGGCCAATTCAGGCACCACACCACCGTATTCGGCATGCTGAGCAACCTGAGAATAAATTTTGTGAGCTAACAATCCCTTATTGGTATCGTAAATAGCGATTCCCGTCTCATCGCAAGAGGTTTCTAATCCCAATACTTTCATCAGAACAGTCTCATTAATAATTTGCCGCATTGTACCTTATCTCGCTTATTCAGTGCAGAGTAAAGCGCAACTTCCAACTTAGATCCCAACACTAAGCGTCTCAAATGAAATTAGACATAGTTAAGCAAAAGGATTATAATGCGCGCGTTTTAAATGTTTAAAATAAAAGGCAGGTGATTTTTCTAGTTTGGCACATAGCTTCTGATGTAGGCGTTTCTTGTATAAGAGCTTCTTAGTCAGTTAAATGGCGATCCAAACACCCTCTTAAAGAATGAATATCGTTACAGACGCGATGCTAGTCTGTTCAGGGTTGGGCTTTTAATTAAGCTTAGAAAAATCGATTCGCACTGAATCACACTCTGTTCAACAAAAGCGCGCTTTGAAAGCCCATTAAATACGGGTATGATTCACGCCGTTTTTGTGAATACTTAAACTTTAAAAAAATTATTGAAGGTAAATACATGCCAGCTGTAAAAGTAAAAGATAACGAACCATTTGACATCGCTCTACGTCGCTTCAAACGCTCTTGTGAAAAAGCAGGCGTTTTGGCTGAAGTTCGTCGTCGTGAATGCTACGAAAAACCCACTACTCTTCGCAAACGTGCTGCAGCCGCTGCTGTTAAACGTCATGCTAAGAAAGTGTCTCGTGAGCAGAAGAAATTCCAACGTTTGTACTAGGCCAATCTGCCGTTTGGCAATGCGCTAAAAACAAATGTTTGCCTAGACGTTTCTAACATTTAGGCTTATAAAAAACGGCTAGTTATTTAACTAGCCGTTTTTTTTTGCTTATATGTCTACCCGACAGCTATCTACCGAAAGTAAGAGGATTCTATGTCAGACTTAAAAAAACACATTTCAGACACCTTAAAAACAGCCATGCGCGCCAAAGAAAAACAACGCGTGACTGTGATTCGAACCATTCTTTCTGAGTGCAAAAAAATCGAAGTCGACGAGCGTATTGAATTAGACGACGCTCGTGTATTGGCCGTTTTGGACAAAATGACCAAGCAACGCAAAGACTCTTACCAACAATTTACCGACGGCGATCGTGAAGACTTGGCGAAAATTGAGCAAGAAGAAATGCTTATTATTAGTGAGTTCTTGCCAACACCCCTAACCGATGAAGAAGTCGGCGAGATCGTCAAAGCGGCCATCGAAGAAACAGGAGCCAGTTCTATGCAGCAAATGGGCGCAGTCATGGCGATTGTGAAGCCTCAAGTTCAGGGCCGTGCCGACATGGCCGTGATCAGCAAACAAGTCAAAGCACAATTAGGCTAATACCATGGCGGGACGCATTCCTGATCAGTTTATTGACGAGCTTTTAGCTCGAACCGACATAACCGATGTGGTTGCGTCTCGCATCAGTCTAAAAAAAACCGGACAGAATTACAGCGCACTTTGTCCTTTTCATAATGAAAAAAGCCCTTCTTTTAGCTTAAATCCGAACAAACAGTTTTATTATTGCTTTGGCTGTGGTGCCGGCGGCAACGCCATATCCTTTGTCATGGAGCACGACCATCTGGACTTTGTTGATGCCATCGAGGCGCTTGCCAAAGACGCGGGCATGGAAGTACCAAGAGAACAAGGTGCGCCAGACAGATACGAACAAAATGCGGAATTACTGAAACGCCTATCCGAAAGCTCGCAATTTTATCAGCAGCAATTAACTCAGCATCCTGACAAGAAAAAAGCCACCGACTACTTGTCAAAAGAACGCGGACTATCGGGCCAAATCGCCAAGGTATTTGGACTAGGCTATGCCCCGCCAGGCTGGGACAATCTTCTCAAGAAAGTGGGAACCCGCGCAGAAAGCCAAGAACAGCTGCTATTAGGCGGCATGCTGATTGAGAAAAAAGATCAGCCAGGCCATTACTATGATCGTTTTCGTGATCGGATTATTTTTCCTATACGCGACTCACGAGGCCGAGTCATTGCTTTTGGTGGACGAGCGTTTGGCGATGAAAAACCTAAGTATCTGAACTCACCTGAAACCCCTGTTTTTCAAAAAAGCCAAGAACTGTATGGTTTGTTTGAAGCCAAACAAAACACTCCTATTCTTGATCAGATCATTGTGGTTGAAGGCTACATGGATGTAATAGTGCTGGCACAACACGGCATCACAAATGCCGTTGCGACATTAGGCACATCCGTTAATAGCCAACACATTCGTAAACTTTTTAAACTCGTCAGCAAAGTGGTCCTCTGCTTTGATGGCGACAAAGCAGGACGCGCGGCGGCCATTCGGGGTCTTGAAGCTTCCCTCCCCGTCATGCAAGACGAGAAACAAGTGCGTTTTCTCTTTTTACCCGAAGGTGAAGACCCTGACTCTTTGGTCCGCAAAGAAGGCAAAGACGCTTTTAAACTTCGCCTTGACGATGCATCGTCGCTGTCTCATGTATTATTTGAGCACGCTCGAAACCTCGTCACTTTAGGGGATGAAGAAGGCGAAGCGCAGTTCGCCCGCAATGCCATGGGCATGATTCAACAAATCCCCAAGGAATTGACCTTTCGCTCAGTTTTAATTCGACAACTAAGCGAGCAATCTGGCATCGACAGTGAAACCTTAGGCAATACAGCGACACCCAAGGTAAAACACACAACACCAAACAATCAAGTTCAAGGTCACTCTGCAAGCGAGCCAAACTCGTATCTCGGTCATGATGATGACAGCTATTCCCATTTAACGAATCAAGCCGACTATGATTATTACCCTGATCAAGGACATCCTAACGACCTTGGGTATGACTCCACCCCCTATTACGACCCCAATAAAAAAAGCGCTTTTAAGAAAGGGGGCAAATTTACCAAATACCAGAAAAATGAGGCGATTTTTTCTCCTGCTCCGTCAAGCCTCAGTCGAGTTAAACAGGCATCGCTGTGTCTATTATTACACCCGCACATTGCGCAGAATATTTCACTTCCCGATCCACTACTACATCAAGCCGACGAAGAACTACAAACCTTTTGTAAAATATGGCGTTTTTTTTACAAATATCCGAAAAAAAACGTAGGACATTTATTAGGTGAATTAACAGACTCATCCACACTTTCGTCTATCTACGCATTGTTAAACCACAATGATGCCGCCACAAAGCAAAAAATCACCAACGCATTACAAGAAGTGTTGGACATGACAACCTCCCTAGAAAAAAACTTAGGCTTAAATAGCAGTATTGCAAGGTTGAAAAGCCGAGGGAACGAGTCCATTAAGGATAATGACAGTAAGCAAGAACTGCGTAATCTGATGAATTTAATCCGACAAAAAAAGCCATAATCATTGCTTAATTTTTGTCCATCAAACAAAGGATTCTGTGGATAAAACTGATTAATTTTGTTATAATCCGCGGCTTGCTAAACTCCCAAATGAATTTCTAACGATAGGTTGTCGAATGCCAGACACTCAACAGTCACGTCTCAAAGAGCTGATCGCTAAGGGTAAAGAACAAGGTTATTTAACGTATTCTGAAGTTAATGACCACCTTCCTGATGACCTTTCAGACCCGGAGCAAGTAGAAGAAATCATCGCCATGATCAATGACATGGGGATTTCCGTTTCTGAAACTGCACCAGATAAAGATAACCTTCTTATGGAAGAAGGCGACGCTACAGATGAAGCGGCTGCCGAAGAAGCTGCTGCCGCACTCGCTGCGGTAGAAGGTGATATTACCAGAACAACAGACCCAGTCCGTATGTATATGCGTGAAATGGGAACGGTTGAACTTCTTACTCGTGCTGGTGAGATCGCCATTGCAAAGCGCATCGAAGAAGGTACCCGTGAAGTCATGGCGGCGGTTTCTTACTTTCCTGGCGCGGTCGATGTATTGCTCGATGCGTACACTAAAGTACAGGAAGAAGAAGGTCGCCTCAGTGACATTTTCAGTGGCTTTATCGATGGCGATGGTGAAGAGCCAATTTTCGAAGAAAGTACCCCTGAAGAAGTGGTCGTCACAGATGACGATGCTGTCGACAGTGACGACGACGATGACTCTGACACAGCCGAAGAAGAAACCGACAACGGCCCAGACCCAGAAGAAACCGCTCTTCGCTTTAATGACATTACTCGTATTTACAATGAGCTAAAAGTTCTTTTAGAAACGAAAGACAGACAAGATCCTGAGGTCAGAAGCAAGCAAGAAGAATTGAGCACTAGTTTTGCTCCTATTAAGCTTGTACCAAAAATGTTTGACGACCTCATTGATCGCGTAAGATCACGCATGGAAAAAGTTCGCGATCAAGAACGTCTGATTATGCAGGTGTGCGTTCGTAAAGCGGGCATGCCAAGAACCGAGTTTCTTAAACGTTTTCCAGGCAATGAAACCAACGCCGATTGGCTAAAAGAGCAGATTGCTTCTGGTGCCGACTACGCAGCAGCGCTAGAAGAAAACGAATCCGAGTTCATGCGCAGCCAGCGTAAACTTCG
>CAZBUC010000174.1:4298-5363 GCA_964494965.1 uncultured Maribrevibacterium sp. | reverse complement strand
AAATACAGCGGAAATCCTTCACCTTAGCGTTCGATACCAGATAGTAATTGCCGTCACTGACGCCTTCTCGAACGTCTTTAGGTTGCCCTATGTTGGCAAGACACAACCGACTCTCACGTACGGCGCGAATATCCTGAACACGGGCTTCTAGGCTTGGACCACCATCAAAAATGTCCACATAGTTTTCATAGCGAAAGCCTTCTTGCTCTAACAAGCGGCGTGCCGGAATGGTGTTCTGATGTACTTGGCCCAGTACATCGCGGGCTTCTTTTGGCAATAAGTTCACGTACACTGGATTGTTTGGCATAAGTTCAGCAATAAACTGCTTACTGCCTTGAGATGTGAGCTCATCGGCTTCCTTGAAATCAATCGAGAAAAAATGACGCCCCAAGCTTTCCCATAAAGGCGAGACACCGTTTTCATCACTCACGCCGCGCATTTCAGCGAAGACTTTTTCTGTGAAGCGTTCAGGGAATTGCGCCATGAACATAAAACGCGCTTTAGACAGCAACTGGCCATTTTTTGAATGACGGTAATTCTCTTCCAAGAAGAGCGTGCAGATTTCGCTGCAGCCTGTGAAATCGTTATTCAGAATCAGAGTGGGTATGGCGTTATGTACCCCAAGCTCTCGAGAAGCGTGGGTAATGGTACCAAGGTGGTAGCTGTAAAATGGTTCATCTAATCCCACGGTGGACAAGATGCCGCAGGTACCCACAACGTCACCCGTGGCCGTGTCTTCTAGCACCATAAGGTAGTCTTCATTGTGGGGCGTGGTGACATTGTCTTTAGCAAAGGAACGCACGGCACCCTCAATTTTCTTTTTCAATATCGCTTCGTCTGCGACCAAAGAAGTGAAGCCAATACCTGTTTTGTCTGCAAGTCGACAAAGCGACTCTAGGTCGTTTTGGCAAATTGGGCGTATGACCATCATGATTTTTTGTCCTTTTTATAATTAAACCGCGTCACGCAGTGTCAAGGTGTGGTTTACAGAGTTACCCATTGAATACGGCTTCCTGAGGAGATGCCCAGTCGCTCTTGGGTGGTTTTTTCGATACCCAGCCCAGC
>CAZBUC010000174.1:0-4288 GCA_964494965.1 uncultured Maribrevibacterium sp. | reverse complement strand
CGGCTGGGGCCGCGGTGACACGGAAATCTTCCAAATGTCCCGCGGAAATTAAATGCATGGCGCCCTTGCAGGCTTCAGTTAAAATAAGGGCTTTGCCCATTTTTTGCTGCGCTATGGTGTGCAAGCTTTCTGTTCTGGCTTCAACGGTAGGGCCTGCATCAAAGATGTCCACATAGCCACGAAACTCAAAGCCCTCATCAAGTAAAATGTCGGCGCTCTGACTTGAGTCTTCATGTACCACGCCAATGACCTCTTGAGCCGCTTCAGGCAAAGTTGGTACATAAATTGGATAGCGTGGCATAAGTTCCGCAATAAAGTGTTTATTGCTGACGCCAGATAAGTAGTCGGCTTTTTTAAAGTCCATCGAGAAAAAGTGTCTTCCCAACGCATCCCAGAAAGCCGAGTGGCCGTGTTTGTCGTTTTCTCCACGTAGTTCCACAAAAAGGCGCTTGGTAAAACGTTCTGGATGACGTGCGATAAACAGCAAACGGGCTTTCGATAGCAGCGACATCGCGGTCAAGTTTTGATGGGCTTTGTCAACAACCAAGGCAATGAGTCGGCTGGTGCCACTGTAGTCATGGCATAAGAACAGTGCTGGGATGCGGTTATGAATTTGTAACTGAGGTGATGCATGAACGACTTCGTCGATACGGTAGCTGTAAAAAGGGGTATCCGCCCCTACTATGGCATCAATACCACAGCATCCGACAATTTTTTCAGTCTTGGTTTCTACTAAAACAAATAGGTAAGATTCATCCCCAGGTTGTACAACATCGGTCATAAAAGAGCGGCGTGACGAGGCAATTTTATCGTTTAAACGCTCTCGGTTGGCGGGAAAGTTGGTGATGCCAATACCGGCTTGTTGAGCGAGGCGCTCCAAGGCGGGAAGATCCGCAAAGTCCGCTGGTCGTACAAGATACATGGTTACATCCTACTATTGAGTATCAACTGACGGTATTATCACCGAGTTAATTGTATGGAGTAAGTGGGGTAATTCTTTAATTGCGACATTTTTTTCCAAATATTGGTTTTTATTGGTCGAATTTTAAAAAGTTTAACGGGAGTGAGCATGAAAAAAGGTATTTATCGGCATTATAAAGGGGCCCAATATTGGGTCGATCGGGTGGTTAAACACAGTGAAACAGAAGAAGAGTTGGTGATTTATCAAGCCTTATATGGCGAACAAGGCTGGTGGGCTAGGCCGCTCGAGATGTTTCAAGAGACAGTCAATATTAATGGAGAGCAGATTCCACGCTTTGAATTTCTAACTGAGATTCCCGTCCCTAGTGACACCGTAAAAGCGGAGTCGTAAACCTAGGGGGAGGGCAATAAAGCTTAAGGCGTCGTAAATGAAGTGGGCGGGTGCATCCAGGGAGATTCACGCATGAAGTGAATAATTTGTTCTCTCAGCCAGCGGTGGGCAAGGTCGTTATTAAAGCGTTCATGCCAGAAAATATGAATCGGATGGAGGCCTCTATATCCGTCTAGTGCTATTACTTCGTCAGGAATTGGGAGTAATTTTACGGGATAAAAATGGGCTTTTTCACACATTACTTGGAGAAATAAATCCCCAATTGAGCGTGATGTCACTAGCGCCATGCCACGCTTTACGGCTTGCATGGTCACCATTAGACTGTCTGTTTCTAAATCTGGTTGGATAGTGTAGCCCTGTTGTTTTAATTTTTGCTCGGTTTTTGAAAAAGAGCTGTGGCGACCGCTGCGAAGGTGATGAGTCACAATTTTATGCTCGAGCAACTGAGTTAAGGTTATTTTCTCTTGGTTGAACAAAGGATGTGCTTCACTGAGCACAATGCAGGCTTCCATATAGCCAACCAGTTTACTGCGCACATTCCCTGGGGTATCGATAACACGCGTAATGCCTAGGTCGACGTTGCCGGATATTAATTCATCCAGCTGAGTGTCGCCCCATGAGCTAATGGATAACCTTAAATGTGGCGCTTGGTATTGTAACGAAGCCAACAAGGGCTCGATGAAGTTTTCTAAGTCGCCCTCGTCCACGCGTAGTTTAAAGCGTCTGTCTAGGTTTTTTAAATCCAAGGTGTTTGGGCTCATTAATTCTGACAAAGAGCTTAAAATAGGCTGAATTAAATCATGCAGTTCAGACGCTCTTGCGGTAGGGGTTAACCCATAAGCCTGACGAGTGAAGAGTGAGTCTTTAAATAACTCGCGCAAACGTTGCAGACTTTTACTCAGAGCCGGTTGTGTCACATTAAGTCGCTCAGCAGCACGTGACACGCTGCCTTCTTCCATAATGGTCACAAAAGCGACTAATAATTTTATGTCCAGTTTCAAAATATCTTCTAGGTGCATTGTCTTCTCATAACAGGGTGTTGAGTAGAAAACACCCCATGCTAAAAAGCATGAGGTGTTATTTCGTCACCTTATACGGCGTCGAACTCACGGTGTGGGCGATATTTTACTCGGAACATGAGTGAGTAAAACACAGGTACCGCAATCAGCGTCAAAATGGTCGCAAAGCCTAAGCCAAACGATATCACCACTGCCATACCTTCGAAGAAACCATCAAAGAGTAACGGAATCATCCCCAAAATCGTCGTCACCGCTGCCATACAAACGGGTCTGACACGGCTGACAGCCGAGTTGAAAATGGCTTCGTATTTTTCGGTCCCTTGCTCTAGTTCGTAGTTGATTTGATCAGCCAGTACTATGCCGTTTTTCACCGTCATGCCGGACAAGCTGAGGAAACCAAGCAGCGCCATAAAGCTGAACGCGGAATTCATCACAAGCAAGCCTGTAGAGACACCAATCAATGCCAAGGGCACACAGAACCAGATGGTCAAAGGCACACGAACCGAGTTAAACAGTAATACCGTGATGATAAACATAAACAGATACCCCATCGGTAGGGCGCTGAAAATGTTCGCCTGAGCGTCTGTACTGCTTTCGTATTCACCACCCCATTCTAGACTGTAGCCAGGTGGTAGATCGATGGCCTCGATGTCACCACGGGTACGACTGAAGATCGACATAGCGGTTTCATCATTGAGGATTTTCGGATCCGCCATGATAGTAATAGTACGTTTACGATCTCGACGCTCTATGATCGGATCTTCCCAGACGGTTTCAAAGCCAGATACCAAGGTGGACAGGGTTACGTAAGAACCCGAGGCCGGACTGTAAATTTGCAAATCGCGAATTTGGTCGATAGACACACGCTCATTCGCTGGTGCTTTACGCACAATAGGCAAAAGGTCTGTGCCTTCTCGGTATAAGCCGACTTGTGACCCAGTGAAGTTAGTCAATAGCACTTCGTCCAATTCGGCTTTGCTAATGCCTAGGCGTCGTGCCTGAGCATCATTAAAGATGGGTCGCAGTACTTTAACCGGCTGACGCCAATCGTCTTTGATGTTTTCCAGTCCGCCATCCTCACTGTAAACATGTTGGATTTGCGCGCTAATTTGACGTAGTACTTGAGGATCAGGGCCACTGATGCGAGTTTCAAGTTTTGACCCTGACGCGGGGCCTAACTGTAAGCGCTGCAGTTTCACTTCAAGTTCTGGGTACTCTTCCTGCATTTTTACATGCCAGTCCGTCAGTAAGCCAGGAATCGTGTCTTTCGCTTTCGTTCGGATAATAAACTGAGCATAGCTTGAGTTCGCTTGCTCTGCGTTGTAGGTCAACATAAAACGCAAAGCGCCTTGACCTGTTGTCGAGGTGACAGTGTCGATGCGCTCGTCTTTGAGCAAATCTTGTTCTATCAGCTGCACTTGTTTGTAGGTGTCATCAATGTGAGTGCCTTCCGGCATCTGAATGTCCATGTAGAACATAGGCGTCGTGGACGGCGGAAAAAACGCTTGTTTGACGAACTGAAACGCCCACCCAGAAACCAATAAGCCACCAATAAGAAGCGTCACTGTCACCCAGCGGTAGTGCATAGCTTTATCCAATAGCCATTTGTAACCGGTGAATATAAAGCCCTGATAGGGATCTGCAGCCGGTGCTTGTTCTGCCACGTCTTGTTTACCACTGGCAATGCTTTCTTTGAAAAACAAATCACAGAAGAAAGGCGTCAGTGTAATGGCGGTGACCCAGCTCAAAAACAGCGAGATGAGCAATACATAGAACAGAGAACCCACAAATTCACCGACGGAATCAGGAGATAACCCTATTGGCGCAAAGGCTGTGATGGCAATCACGGTGGCACCGAGTAATGGCCACTTAGTTTGTTTGACCACGGCACTGGCGGCTTGCAGCTTGGTTTTTCCTTTTTGCAAGCCAATAAGTACGCCTTCCGTGACCACAATGG